>CAMCLJ010000009.1 GCA_945875745.1 Chlamydia trachomatis | reverse complement strand
AGAGAGCCTAGTATATGTTTTTCCGACAAGTAGGACCATCACACCAGTTGCAAAAGGGTCTAAAGTTCCAGCATGTCCAATTTTTTTTACTTTATAGATTTTGCGCAGCATTGCAACAAGACTAAAGGATGTTTTTCCTTTAGGCTTGTTGACGAGTAAGATACCAGATGGTTCTTTAAGGGGACTTAGGTTCATCATTTTCAGGCGCTCTAACGCTCTGCTCTTGTTTGATTTTTCCAAGAAGAGTTTCTATGCGGATATGTTTTGCTACAGAGTCATCGAGTTTAAACAAGAGGCTCGGGAAAAAACGCATAACAACTTTTTTTGATGCATGCACAGCGATAAAGCCTGCAGCAGACTGCAGGGCTTCTAGGGTTTGTGCTTTTTGCTCGGGTGTGCCGATCACACTAATAAATACTTTTGCGTGATGCAAGTCACTTGTAATATCTACCTCAGTGATCGTTACAAGCTGAGCCATGCGAGGATCTCTTACATCTTGTGTGACTACTTCGGAAATCACTTCTTTCAGTAAAGAATTCAGCCTTTGAACGCGTTTTTTAGCCATGTTATGTTATCCTAGGTAAGGTCTTGAGTTAAGTAGGTAATCTCAATAGCGTGGATTATATCTCCTTCCTGAATTTCGTTGAAATTTTGAAGAACGATACCACATTCAATCCCTTTGGAAACCTCTCTTACATCTTCTTTCACTCGTTTAAGAGAAGCAATTGCCCCCTTCCATACAACCTCTTTGCCACGGATCACCTTAACGACGCAGTTACGCTTAATTGTGCCTTCAATCACCTGACAGCCTGCAATATTGCCGAGATGGGAAGAATTAAAGACGGCTCTAACTTCTGCTTTGCCGATTTCATTTTCTTGAGCAATCTTATCGAGCAGTTTAAGCATAAGATCTTTAATATCATCCACTGCATGATAGATAATATCGTGGAGTCGAACATTTACCTTAAGCTGCTTAATTAAACCTTCTGCATGACTTTCAATTTTTGTATGGAAGCCGATGATTGTTGCTTTAGAGGTAGCTGCAAATTGGATATCAGATTCTGATACTTCTCCAACACCTTCAGATAAAAAGCAAATACCTACTTTAGTTGAAGGGATTTTAAGCAGAGACGTCTTAAGAGCTTCAAGCGATCCTTGTACGTCTGCTTTCACAATAACGTTCAGTATCTTTTTCTCGGCATTATCTGCTTTTTGTTGAAGTAGATTTTCAAGAGATCCTCTTTTTGACTGCTGCAAGAGCGAATGCTTATGTCCCTCAGTCCTTTTTTGAGAAATATCTCTAGCTTCTTTTTCATCTTTTACCGCAATAAATTCACTGCCAGCTTCAGGAAGACCTGATAGTCCTGTAATTTTTACAGGAGTCGAAGGTGGAGCTGCCTGCAGTTCTTTTCCGAATTCATCCTGCATCGTTTTAATACGGGCATAGTTTTGTCCGAAAACAATAGCATCGCCAATTCTTAAAGTACCGTTTTGGACTAGAATAGTTGCTACAGATCCCATTCCTTTATGCATTTCAGATTCGATAACGCTACCGCGAGCTCTAGAGCTTGGATTTGCTTTGAGTTCTAATACTTCTGCTTGTAATGCAAGCATTTCTAAAAGTTCTTTAATCCCTGTACCTGCAACAGCTGAGCAGTTCACGGTAATTGTCGTACCACCCCATGCTTCTGGCAGTAAGTTTTGGTCAGCAAGTTGACGGTAGACTGTCTCTGCATCAAAGTTTGGTTTATCACATTTATTAATCGCCACTACAATAGGTACCCCAGCTTGTAATGCCTGATTTAATGCTTCGATAGTCTGTGTTTTAATCCCTTCATCACCAGCTACTACTAAAACAACGATATCTGTCACATCAGCACCTCTGGCTCTCATTGAAGAGAAAGCTTCGTGACCTGGTGTATCTAGGATAGTGATATCACCGATCGCAGTATGGCATTTAAATGCACCGATATGTTGAGTAATAGCACCGGCTTCTCCTGCGACACGATTACTCTTTCTAATCGCATCGATTAAACTTGTTTTGCCGTGATCTACGTGGCCCATAAAAGTCACTACAGGAGGGCGCAGATGTTTCTGTTCTTCTGGTAACTCTTTAATTTCTTCTTTAATCGTTTTATCTGTTACTTGGATTCTTTTTTCTTCGGCTGTGTCAATTGTGATATCGCAATCAAATTCTTGCCCAAGTAATTGGAGGGTTGTTGCATCATCTAATAAATCGTTTAGTGTAATAGCCACACCCTGCATGAACAGTTTAGAGATAAGCTGGGATGACTTTAATTTCATTTCTGTAGCTAAATCTTTTACAGAAATCGGCAGTCTAATTTTTAAATTTTTAGGTCTAATCACTTCTTCTTGTGACTGACTTTTAATTTTAAAATGCTTTTTCTTTCTCCAGGTTTCTTCATCACTTGTTCGAAGACCTAATCGATCACGTGCATCAAACGAGCGATTCATATCGATCTTTTTAGTCAGTTTCACATCTTTTGCATCTTTACCAGCTGGTGCTTTGCGAGCAAATTTATCATCATCTAATCCAGATTTCTTCACAGGAGGAGCTTCTCTGGTAGGATGATCTTTTGTGCTCGGAAACGCTTTTTTTACATCGGGTGCTGCGCTGGCATCTCGACGAAAAGGGGCTCTAGGTCCAAAAGATCCTGGGCCTCCTCCTTGGCGTGGTCCCTGATAAGCTGGTCTATCGGATGGAGGACGAGAAAATCGGGTGTCTCCGGTAAAGCCACCTTGAGCTCCTTGATAACCAGGTCTGTCGGATGGGGGACGAGAAAATCGAGTTTCTCCATTAAAACCACCCTGGTAACCAGGCCTGTCCGAAGGGGGACGAGAGTATCGAGTATCGCCACCTTGAGCTCCTTGATAACCAGGTCTGTCGGATGGGGGACGAGAAAATCGAGTTTCTCCATTAAAACCACCCTGATAACCAGGCCTGTCCGAAGGGGGACGAGAGTATCGGGTATCGCCACCTTGGTAGGTAGGTCTATCAGATGGGGGACGAGAGTATCTTGTATCGCCACCTTGACCACCTTGACCACCTTGACCACCTTGGTAGGTAGGTCTATCAGATGGGGGACGAGAATATCTTGTATCGCCACCTTGACCACCCTGGTAGGTAGGTCTGTCAGATGAGGGACGAGAGTACCGGGTATCGCTGCTAGGATCTCGTTGATATTGTGGCCTATCTGAAGGAGGGCGATAGGCTCTTGGTTCCTGTAGAGGAGCCGGCCGAGATACAGGAGGTTGTTCCGATGTATCGCTCGGTTCGGTATTCTTGCTGAAACTCTTGACTGAATGGGTAGCAGATGTATTTTCTGCAGCAGTTTTTTGTGATTCTAATTTATTAGAGCCTTCAACCGGTTGGGGCGTTTGTGCTGATATTGGAGTTGTACGGCTTAATTCTGTAGGCGTAGGAGCACTTGTAGCTGCCTCGACTGATTCAGCTGATTCCCTCTCGACGTTCTTAACTGTTTTAGCAGATGAAGGTTTCTTGATTTGGTTGATTTTTAAGGCTTCTGCAAGTTGTGCGTTTTTGATATTTAGTTTTAAGTTTTTGGCCAACTTTTACATCCTTTTTTTTCTAATTTGATCTAAAATCTTATCCGCCATTTCAACGCTAATTCCAGGAATGGTAGATAGTTCTTCGGGTGTAGAATTAAGTACCTTTCTCGGGGTATCATACCCTGCGCCTGTAAGGCTTGCAATGATAAGACTATTAACCCCTTCAATCTGCAGTGATTCATCTAGAGTTGTATCATCGGAAGAGGCAAGCTGGCTTCGTTCAGCAAGCATAGCAGCTTTATAATCACTCATTTTTTGTAAATGCAAATCCATTTCAACTAGTTCACTGTTGAGTCTTATATTCAGACCCCTTTTACCCAGAACAGTTGGATAGTTCTCATCATCGATAATAAGTGTAATCGATTTACTTGCCTCATCGAGACTGTATTTTTTAATTTCAATAGGGGAGAGGGCATTTTGTAAAAGTTGGAGAGGGTCATCAGAGTAAGGCATAATATCTATTTTTTCATTATTCAGCTCTCGGATGATGTTTTTAACCCTAGTTCCTCGGACTCCAACGCAAGCACCAACTGGATCTACTTTAGGATCTGATGAGCTAACAGCTATCTTCGTTCGATAACCTGCTTCTCTAACAATTTTTTCTATGGTTATTGTTCCATCATTTAGTTCAGGAACTTCCATTTTAAATAATTGTTCTACAAATTCTGGGTGGCTACGAGAGAGAATAACCTCAGCACCACCATTTTCAGTATCTTTTACTTCTAGTAGCAAAGCTTGGACTCTTTCGCCTACATTGTATTTTTCAGTTTTCGGATAGAAGCGATCGGGTAAAATGCCTTCAACTTTCCCTAAATCAACAATTAAGGTGGCTCCGCGAATCATTTTTTTTACAGTTCCAGAAATAATTTCACCCGCTCTATGCCGGTATTCTTCGTAGATGACATCCCGTTCTGCGCTTTTGATTTTTTGAGACATAACTTGTCTTGCAGTTTGTGCTGCAATACGACCAAAATCTGCTGGAGTGACATTAATGTCAATCCATTGCCCAATTTCGCAGTATGGGTTAATGAGCTGTGCGTCAGCTAGAGAGATTTCTTCTTCAGGAAGGGTTACTTTATCAACAACTTCTTTTTGCGCTACCACGTCAATGCTGCCAGTTTTGGCATTCATTGTTACTGATACATTGATAAATCCTTTCACGCTTTTACGAGCAGCAGCTCGTAGGGCTTCTTCAACAGCATTAATAATGATATCTCTTTTAATTCCCTTTTCGCGCTCTAGGTATTCGAAAATCGCGAGTAAATCCTTATTCATATTCTAGCTCTCTAGATACGGCTTTAAGCTTCATTTGTCCTAATAAGGTTAGGACGTTAAATTTTTAAAATGATAGAGGACAAAATGGCAAGGAATAAATTCCCCTTCATTTTGCCTCTTATTTCTACAGCTCTCGGTAACCAAGAGCTGTAGGCAAAGCACGGAACTTTCCAGTCCTAATTGCCGATTGCCATTTTAGGATTCAGTTCCTTCGTTGTTTTCTTCTTCTTCTTGAGTTTCAGACTTCTTTTTTTTGCTTGAAGTCTTTGCTTTAGATGCACCAACAACGATGTCATCTCTGCTGAATTTATTTTGATCCACTAAATGTTCTTTAATAGATAAGGCAATCTTCTTATGTTCAGGATCGAGTTTAATCACCTTCGCTGTAATTTCATCTCCTTTATTTACAACTTCTTCGACTTTGCCAAAGGGTTGATCGGAAAGTTCTGTTACATGAACGAGAGCCTCAATTCCATTTGGGAGCTCAACAAAAGCACCAAATGCAGTAATTTTAGAAACAATCCCTGTCAGTAGTGTTCCGACCGGCATAGTTTTTTCAATAGATTCCCATGGATTGTCGCTCAGTTGTTTGACTCCAAGAGTGATTTTTTTACTTTCTTTATCGACAGAAAGCACGATTGCTTCGACTTTATCCCCTTTTTTCAGTATTTCTGAAGGGTGGGATACTTTTTTAATCCAGCTCAAATCAGAGATGTGAATAAGTCCGTCAATGCCAGGTTCGAGTTCTACAAATGCCCCATAATTAGTGAGATTTCGGATTTCTGCTTCTACGCTGCTACCGATTGGGTATTTTCTTTCCACATCATCCCAAGGATTTTTCTCTGTCTGCTTAATGCCTAAAGAGATTTTCCCTTCTTCTTTTTGAATCGATAGGACAATAGCTTCAACTTCATCCCCTTTTTTCACTACTTCATTAGGGTCTGTAACATTTTTTACCCAAGACATTTCTGATACGTGGATAAGGCCTTCAATCCCTGGTTCGATCTCTATAAAAGCACCGTAAGGAACTAGGTTCACGATTTTACCTCGGACCTTTGTGCCTAGAGGGTATCTTTGCTCGATTTCTTCCCATGGATTATTCTCTTTTTGCTTCATGCCAAGAGCAACTCTGCCCTTGTCTTTGTCTACATGCAGGATCACCACTTCTATTTCTTGACCCATAGTTACCATTTCGGATGGGTGCTTAATACGTTTCCAAGTCATATCTGTGATGTGGAGAAGACCGTCAATTCCATCTAGATCAAGGAATACACCAAAATCTGTGATGTTTTTCACAACACCAATACGAACCTCGCCTTCATTGATATTACCAAGGAGTTCTGCTTTACGAGAAATTCTCTCTTCTTCAAGCAACTCTCTTCGAGATACGACGATATTTTTTCTCTCGCCGTTGATCTTAAGGATTTTAAAGTCGTAAGTATGGCCAATATATTCATCGAGATTTTTGATTCGTTTATTATCAATTTGAGAGCCCGGCAGGAATGCTTCCATACCGATGTCAACCATAAGACCACCCTTGACTTTACGGATGACTTTTCCTTTGACCATTGACCCTTCAGCGCAGTTTGTGCTGATATGTTCCCATTGACGTTGGCGACGTGCTTTGTCTCTAGAAAGAACGATTTGTCCGTCTTCACCTTCTGTTTGATCAAGAAACACTTCTGCGTCTATGCCTAATACGATTTCTCCAGGCTCGGAAAACTCGTTGATAGGGATAAGACCTTCAGACTTAAGCCCAACATCTACTACGACGAAGTCTTTAGTGATTTCGACAATTCTTCCTTTTAAAATCTGTCCCGCGCTCATATAGGAAGCAGGGCCTTCTGTGGCAGAGTCTTCTTTGCGGTTCAGTAGTTTTTTAAATTGGCTTGCATCTTCTTCTTGGAAGTCGACATCATCGATAACTTTGCTATCGCTCCAGTCGTATTTAAAGTTTTTGGACATGTTAAAGGTTTCTCCTGCTAGTTTCTAGTTCAGGCGAGAGTCTAGCAAAAGATTTGTAAAATAATCAATGGTAAAATCTTAATGAAAAATATTGAATCATAACTCAATTGAGATTTCTCTTGTTTTAGGTTTGTTCTTTCGCTTTTTCGTCGATCCATAAAAAATTAATTTATTAATTATAATCTCATTCTGATAATGTAATCCCTCTATTAGTATTACTTAGAATATTTGGTTGTATATGAAAACTTTAGTTATAAAGTTTGGGGGGGCCTCGGTGAGCACCCCTGAGGCGTTTCATTCCGTAGCCCGTATTGTAGTTCAGAGATCCTTGGAGTATAATAGGTGTGTGGTCGTTGTAAGCGCCATGGGCGATCAAACCAATCAATTGTTAGCCCTTGCCTCTCAGGTACATGCATTTCCTCCTAAACGAGAGCTGGATATGCTCGTAAGCGTTGGGGAGAGGGTCAGTAGCTCTCTTTTAGCCATGGCTCTGTCTTTGCAGAATAAAGAGGCTATTAGTTTTACTGGTAGTCAGTCCGGTATCATTACCAGTGAGGACCATACCGAAGCACAAATTCTTGATGTAAAACCCCACAGAATCCTGAGACAGCTGGATTTAAATAAAGTTGTTATTGTAGCAGGATTCCAAGGTGTAAGCCTTTCCGGAGAGATTACAACACTGGGTCGGGGTGGTTCGGATACAAGCGCGGTGGCCTTAGCTGTAGCTTTAAACGCTGATAAAGTAGAGTTTTATAAAGATGTTCAAGGGGTTTATTCGGAAGATCCTAAAAACAATGACAAGGCAATATTTTACCCTGAATTAAGCTATGATGCGGCTTTAGAAATTATGGGAAAGGGATCTCGTGTATTGCATGCAAGAGCCGTCAGCCTGGCTAAAAAAAATAATCTTCGCTTGCATGTGCTGTCTTTTAACGATATAAATTTTTCTTCTTCTAGAGGTAGTTGGATTCAAAGCTCAGTTAGAACTTCTCAATTAAACAGGTCTATTTACGAAGGAGGTTGATGCTATGTCGTCTATAACGAGCTTTCCAGAGGTAATTACGGTTTTTAATGGGTCTGCTGAAAGCCCTCAAGCAACCTTTTTGTCTGATTATATCCGGACCGTTCTACGACAGGTCGTGCCTAGCCAGGTATTAATGGATATTGATGATCTCAGGTCTCGAGCAAAGATGATGCATGAGTTTTTTCCTGTGTCCAACTTTCACGTTTGGGGTAATAGTCCTTATTACTTAAGCTTGCAGATCATCTGTCCTTTCCAGGATCATGGAGCAAAATTTGTCCAAGATATCCTCTGCCGATGGCTTTTACCTGGAGTTAAGGTCACCATTGACAGTTTCATATCAGCTAGATTTGCCTCTTCGGATCTGTATATTGGTGATTTATTATTTTTAGATGCTGTGATTCAACTGGAGAATGAAAGGGATTTAGATAGGGTCCGTCGTAATCTCATTCCCCTAGAAACAGAAATATTTTTAGGTCTTTCCTCTTATTATCAGGCGACAAAAATTCTTGAAATGAAAGGGATTTCTTCGAGTGAAAAGATCGATATTATTCAAGACTGTCTAGGGATGCTCATACAAAAAAAACGAGATTTTTTTGATTACGATATTTTTTCGTTGATGCAGCAGTTTTTCCTTTTATGCACAGATGAATTTCATAAGTCTCGTGAATGTCATCACCTTAGTCGTATTATTTATACTGCTTATTTATTTAAGAAGTCTTTATTAGAGCTAACTGAGATTCTTCCAGGTCACCGCCATGTCAGTTTAAAGGTATCGAGGATTCGGGTTCATTCCCCTTTAAAAATGAGTCGAGTCTTAGCCTTGGTTGTTGGGGTCAATTTTATTCATAAAAATGAATTATTTGATGAGCATCATTTGATGAAGTCTATTACCAATCATGTGGCTGGGGTTCGGTTATTGGCAGACTCTAGCTTTGTAATCCCTACTAAGGATGAAAAGGTTCAGATTGTCTATTTAGAAATAGAAAAAGAAAACAATCAAAATTTTTCTTCCGAAGAGATCCATTTAATGCGTCAAAAGCTGCCTAGCGAATTGAAAAATCACGTAGAGCGATTGATGCCAGCTTTATTTATGCCTCGGAATGAAGAAGAGGTAATGAAGAATATTTTAATTCTCAGTCATGAGTTAAAATATTCTAAGGATCTACCCCAGGTTATCATTTCTTTTGAGTTGCAAGAGGGAGATGATCTGATTTTTACCGTTATTTTTCTAAGGTTACTTACCGATCCATCAACCATCTCTGTAGCTGAGATGTATCGTCAGGGTGGGGGTAGGTTTTTTTTCTTAGATGATCGGGTCCGTCGGGTTGGTTTACTAAGAGGTAAGTACCCAAAAGAATCAACGGTCTTTCGAATGCATTTGCCTCAACATTTGTTCTTGCGAGAAGATCATACGGTAGATCTTCTAAAGGCCCGCCAGGCCCTGGCAGTTGAATTATCTAGAGCGCTGGGTGATTTTCGAGATTATAATGGTGGAATGATAGCCACTCAAAGACAGACTTTAGACACTTTAAAAACTTTGCTTGGACCTCTTGATAATAAAGAAAATTTTCTTCTAGAGAACTTTTTTCACGCTCTGATGCCAATGGAGGCTCGTAATGTTGTAGATTATAGGTGTATTAAGGACCTGTTTTTTTCTTTGCGTGAAAGTATTGATCAGCAAAGTTTGCAACAGGTTCTAAGGGAAGATCCAAGTCATGTCTGTTTAATAATGAAATCATGCGAGCCTTTTCCAAAAGAAGAGTTGGCTGCTTGGGGTAAATGTGAAGGTATTCGAAGCTGTGAGCTGATTACCGCTATCCTATCCTATGAAGGATTTTATTATTGGGCTAGCTTGTTAATCGCAGAGGAATTGGAGATTCGTCGGACTTGGAAAATATTAGTTTTTAAAAATGCGCCTTTTGCATCTAGAAGTGGATAATAAATTTACAATAAGCTTTTTTAATCCTTGCTTAATCTATTTAAACAATTAGCCTTGGGTAGGTATTGCCTCATTAATCAATGATTAGTATTTTCGTTTAATTACCTTTGTCGGGGCAGCTCAAAATATATCTTTACGCTCAGCCTTTTTGAAATTATACGATCGGTTCTTTAATCGTTCATTTTAAATGTTTTATCGATTTCGAAATTCAAAGAGCGTACATCAACCTGTCCCTATCTGAGAGATATTTTCTAGAATTTTGTCTATTTTTTCCTTTTTTGAAAATTGCCCGTAATGTCACAAAATATTTGTTATTTTATTAATAAGTGTAATTAATATTTAAATGTTACATTTATTTATGTTTACATTAATATAATTTTATTATAAAATATATATACATAATCAATTTAATAGGTGAAACTATGAATCGTTTAATTACCAATTCACTTCGTGCCACCCCATTGTTTGGATTGTCCCGTGGAAGTCTTTTACAGCAACCTGTACGAAGTTTACATCAGAGGCTACCAATATTTCCTAAATTAACCACGTATACAGAAACTCCTTTCAATCGAGCGCAACCGATCGGTAACTCTCTACAAAAAAGACATTTTTCACTAACACCCGACGACCTCCTTTACGGAATCGGTGGAGTTCTTTCAGCAGTTGGCTATCTGCCTTTAATTATGCGGGTATCACTTTCGATTAAAGATGAAAAGACGATGCTAGGTATATTGCGTACGCAACCATCACTTCTCGATATGTGGAATGCCCACCCCTCATTAAAGTCAAAAAAATCATTTATGCTTAAGGCTGTTGAAATTGATTCGTCCCTCCTTAGGTACGCCTCTGATGAAATAAAAAACGACCCAGAATTTGTACTGGTAGCTTTATCGAATCCATCTGCCTTGAACTGGACTATGAGGTACGCTGGCGAAAGATTAAAGGCCAATAAATCATTCATGCTCGAGGCAATTAAGCTCAGTCCTTCTGCATTTGAGTACGCTGATGCGTCGATACGCTCAGAGCAAGAGGTCGCGCTAGCAGCTTTAGCTGCATGTCCTACCAATTTAAAGCACGTTGACACTTTATTACTCCTTAATAAGAAGTTTATGGGGGATGCTATGAAGGTTATGGATTTGATTTAAAGCTTTATCTGGCAGACGTTCATTTTCCGAAAGGAATTTTTACCAACATCCCTGATGCAAGGGACAGATGTATTACGATCGCGCTTTTGAATGTCACAAAAAGAATATAGAGGATTGGCTTCAATCAAGCCTCTATAGTCCGCCAGCATTGCCCTTTTTTGTTTTTTTGCTTACTTACAAAATAGGGTTTCTAGCCATTTGGTGAACATTCGTTCTTTTAATTTTCTATCCACTCAGGCTTTGAACGGATTCATTTTCATAATTATTTTTTTTACTTCTTGGTCTTAAATAGATCTATTATTCACCAAATCGCAGCAAAATGCATCCTGCATTTCGTGAGAGTTTTAAGAAGTTCTATTTTAAAGGTTTTTCTTACATAAGATAGGTTTTCTTGGAATTCTTTATTTTTGATATTGAAATAGTTTCCTTAAATTTTACCAACTGGATATCCTGTCAGGTTTATTATCCATTTTAATGTTAGGCAGGGGTTTATGAAACATAGCTCAGTATTGCAAATCGCTCCCTCTATTTTTTCTGGTGATTTTGGAGCTCTTGCAGACGAGGCCCGAAGGGCTGAAGATGCGGGCGCTGATGCAATACATTTTGATGTAATGGATGGGCATTTTGTTCCTAATTTAACGCTCGGGCCTAAAGCTCTTAAAGCAGTTAATAAGGCAACTAACTTATTTTTAGATGTCCATTTAATGATGTATAATCCTTTTGATTACATAGAACAATTTGTTCAGGCGGGTGCTGATCGTATCACATTTCATATTGAAGCCACTGAAGACGTAGAAGATACTCTGTCATTTATTCGAAAATGCAATGCCGAAGCAGGTCTTGCTTTTTCCCCTGAAACTACGATGTCTCTGATTCCTAAATATTTGGATAAGTGTGATCTTATTTTGATTATGACTGTAAATCCTGGGTTTGGAGGACAGTCGTTTATTCCAGAAATGCTGGAAAAGGTCAAATTCACAAGAGAAACCTGTGACAAGTTGCAAATTAAAAAAGGTGGCAGGATCCTTTCAGAAACGTATAAGGGGCCTGAATTAGCTCCTTTTGACATTGAGGTAGATGGTGGGATCGATCTAGTGACAGGAGCGCAGTGTGTCGCAGCGGGGGCTAATGTTTTAGTATCGGGGACCTATCTTTATTCAGCCAAGGATATGAAAGGGGCTGTAGCTTCTTTGCGCGCTTTATCTAGTTAAGTTAGATGAAATGATCCCTATTAATTGATCCCCATTTGTGGATTGATGTTATTATAAATGAGTCGATGTTGTTTTTGGCGGAGTCTTTATGAAAAAGATTGTTGTAGTTGGCGGTGGAACAGGGAACTTTACAGTTCTGCGTGGATTAAAAAATTTCCCTGTAGATCTGAGCGCGATTGTGTCAATGGCCGATGATGGTGGAAGCACAGGCATTTTACGAGATGAGCTTGGGGTTTTGCCTCCTGGAGACGTCCGGCAATGTTTAGTGGCCCTATCTAACTCATCTGCTATGATGCGATCCTTAATGAATTACCGATTTGAGCAGGGGGGGCTTGGAGGGCATAGCTTTGGCAATCTATTGCTGTCTGCTCTCGAGAAGGTAACCGGCAGCTTTGAAAAGGCAGTTGATGAGGTCAGTAAGATCTTATTTATCAAAGGAAAAGTGATTCCTGTGACGACCCACCAGGTCCGCTTAAAGATGATTTTAAATAATCGGAAAATTTTGGAAGGGGAGAAAGAAGTCTATCTTTCTCAAGAAATCGATCAAGGGTATAATAGTATCTATCTCGAGCCGTATGCTAAAGCTAATCCAAGAGCAATTGATGAAATTATGAATGCCGATCTTGTGGTAGTAGGCCCCGGAGGCCTGCATACCTCCTTGATTCCGAATTTACTTGTAGAAGGTGTGGGAGAGGCGCTGCGTAAAACATCTGCTAAGAAGGTGTTTGTTGTCAATCTCATGAACCGTAAGGGGCAAACTTCAGGTTTTACAGTCAGTAGTTACTTGAAGGAAATGGAGAGGTTTATCGGAGAGAATATCTTTGATTTTACTTTGGTGAATAATCAAAAACCTTCCCATGAACAAATTCAGCTTTATGCTGATGAGGGTGATTTAGTAGAAAACGATATGCAAGGGGATGAAAGGGTAATTGCAACGTCTTTACTCGGAGAGTTTAAAGGGGTCCCTAAAGTGGATCTTATCAAAAGAAGTTTAATTCGGCATGATTCAAAAAAATTAGCTCACGAGTTGATGAAAATTGTTAATCATCTTTGATTTAGACGACACTCTTATCGATACCTCTGGCTCTGTAACTCCTGTTCAATTAACAAGGGCCATCGACATGCTCGCAGGCAAAGGTGTAATTTTCCGAAATCAACAAGAAGCACTTGATGTTCTCCTCCGGTTAAATCAAACTGCTCCTAGTGCAAGGCATGCGTTAGCAGAGTTTTTTGAAATTACTGGTATTGATGATTCCTTAATGCCTCTAGCTCATGATCTTGTATATTATAATATCCCTGATAACATTGTCGTTGAGGCTCACTATAGGGCGGTGGAAATTTTACAATCTCTTAGTGAGATACATAAATTAGTTTTAGTGACCATTGGTCGAGAGGATTTGCAGTTATTGAAATTGAAAAAAGCTGGCATTGATTCAGATATTTTTAGTAAGATAGTCGTTACGCCGGTGAAAAATAAAAAAATACATTACCAATCGATTGTAGATGAGTTTGATGTAGATCCGTCTGAAGTGCTTGTGTGTGGTGATAGGATTTCAATCGATCTGAGCCCAGCTAAAGAATTGGGGTGTAGGACGGTACAGATGCTTGCGGGAAGGGGTATTCATTGTAGAGGGGATAAGAGTCACGTGGATTATGTGATCTCTAATCTTTCTGAGATTATAAAGATTCTTTCGGAAGTTTAAAATATATATTTCTAGTGGGTAATACTAATCATGACAACAAGTAATCAAATCTCTCCTGGGATAATGCTTAATATCGATGGAAAAATCTATCGGGTAGAGTCTAGTGTAAAGGTAACGGTTGCTAAAGGACTACCCTTTATAAAAACAAAGCTCAAAAATCTTATGACAGACGAGGTTCTGGAAAAGAGTTTTAAGCTCAACCAAGAAGTGCAAGAAGTAGCTCTTCTGGAGAAGAAGCTAGAGTTTTTATACATAGAGGGTAAGGATTATCTATTTTTAGATACGGGAACCCTTGAGCAAGTCATGGTTCCATCGAGCGTTATTGGGGACAAGGTAAACTATTTAAAAGAAGGAACGGAAATCAAATCGATGTTTTATGGATCTTCGATTTTTTCTGTTGATCTACCGCAATTTCTTGAGCTTATGGTCGTAAAAACCGAGCTCTTGGAGTCTGCATCGCATGTGGCTAATGCTGATAAAATCGCTGTTCTAGAAACTGGTGCTAAAATAGAAGTGCCTATGTTTGTTGAGTCAGGAGATATTGTCAAAGTGGATACATCGACAAATGAATACATTCAGCGTGTCTAAATTTAATTGAGGAGGCTATTTGTGGAGTTGAAACAGGTAAAAGAATTAATGGCTGCTATGGAAAAAGCAGGAATTAAGAAGTTGAGTATTAAGGAAAAGACCGGTTATGAGATATCACTTGAGCGTGAGATCGAACATGAAATGGCTCACTCTCATCACTCTGCTTCTCATCCGATTTTTGCTCAGCCTTTTAGACATCACGATCATCCTGGAGCTCATTTTCCAGTTCATCACCAAGCTCCGGCTCCTGGGCCCCTTGCTGAGTCTAAAAGTGATACCGCTGTTAAATCTGAGAAGATAGATGGACAATTTATCACATCCCCTATGGTGGGTACATTTTATAGGACTCCTTCACCAGAAGATCCAGACTTTGTGAAAGTCGGAGATAAGGTCCAGGAAAATACAGTGGTTTGTATTATTGAAGCTATGAAAGTGATGAATGAAGTTAAAGCAGGTGTAAGTGGTGTTATCGCTGAGATTTGTTTAGATAATGCACATCCTGTAGAATTTGGTAGTAAACTATTTCGTATTGTTTAAAGTAGGCGTTCCATGCAAAAGGTACTCATTGCAAATCGCGGGGAAATCGCGGTAAGAATTATTAGAGCATGTCATGATCTGGGTTTGCAAACCGTGGCAATTTATTCTCAAGTTGACTCAGAGGCTCTGCATGTACTCCATGCAGACGAGGCGATTTGTGTAGGTGAGCCACCTTCTCAAAAATCGTATTTAAAGATCTCAAATATCCTATCAGCCTGTGAAATTACAGGGGCAGATGCTATCCATCCAGGCTACGGGTTTTTAAGTGAAAATGCTAATTTTGCCTCTATTTGTGAAAGTTGTGGGGTGAACTTTATCGGCCCTTCTCCTGCTTCTATAGCCCTGCTTGGTGATAAGTCAAAAGCAAAGGCCACTGCAAAAAGTGTCAAGTGCCCTGTTATTACCGGTTCAGACGGTATTATAGAAGATGCTCAAGAAGGATTAAAAGAAGCTAAAAAGCTCGGATTTCCTGTCTTTATTAAAGCATCAGCTGGTGGTGGTGGTAAGGGAATTCGAATTGCGTATAATGCAGACGAATTTGTCCGGCAGTTTGCCGCAGCTAGAACAGAGGCTGAGGTCAGCTTTAATAATCCCGATGTATATTTAGAAAAAATGATTGTCAACCCGCGTCATATTGAAGTGCAAGTAATCGGTGATAAACACGGCAATTACGTCTATCTAGGGGAAAGAGACTGCACAATTCAACGTCGCCGGCAAAAACTTATTGAAGAAGCCCCAAGCCCGATACTTACTCCAGCTCTTCGAAAAAAAGTAGGAGAAGCAGCAGTTGCCATTGTCAAGGCAGCTGGGTATTATTCTTTAGGTACTGTTGAGTTTTTACTCGATCAACAGATGAACTTTTACTTTATGGAAGTCAATACCAGAATTCAGGTAGAGCACACCATTACAGAAGAGCTCACAGGGATCGATCTAGCTCGGGAACAGATTAGAATTGCTATGGGAGAAAAACTCTCTTTTAAACAGAAAGATATCGAGTACAAAGGTCATATCATTCAATTCCGAATTAATGCAGAAAATCCGTCTAATAACTTCGCTCCTTCTCCTGGTAAGCTTGAATATTATATCCCTCCAGGTGGTCCTCATGTCAGAGTCGATAGCGCGTGTTATTCTGGCTATAAGATCCCCCCTAATTACGACTCTATGATTGCAAAGCTGATTGTAAAAGGTCGTACTAGACAAGAGGCTATTGCAGTTGGTAAACGGGCATTAAAGGAGTTTCATATCGGTGGAGTTCATTCTACTATTGGATTTCATCAGTATATGCTGCAAGATAAGAGGTTTTTAGAAAATGATTATGTAATTACCTATATCGATCAGCTCGTGGCTGAAGGGTGTCTGTTTCAAATCAAGGCCCATGATAAACTTCATGAGTAATGATAAACAGCTCATGATTGCTGAGGAGACAATTTTAAAAGAAATTGCCTCTTTGGCACAGAAAATAGATGATACCTATCAAGGACAAGAAATTGTCATCCTAATAATTCTTAAAGGTTCGATTTGCTTTGTAGCCGATCTTATTCGTCAGATTAAAACCCCTTTTATTTTAGAAACGATTCAATGTAAAAGTTACGGAATGAAGGGCTCTTCTAGAGGGGATTTGCAGATTATTGGTTTAGATGATCTGGATCTGAGTCATAAACACGTCTTAGTGGTCGATGATATTTTTGATTCTGGTGTCACGATGGCAAGTGTTTTAGATAGTATACAAAAAAAACATCCTCAAACGCTTCGTTCTGCCGTTCTTTTATCGAAACAGATTCTTCGCTCTGTTGCGATAGAGCCTGATTATGTGGTATTTCCTATCGATAATATCTTCGTCGTTGGCTATGGTCTGGATTTTAAAGAGCTCTATCGGGGGCTTCGAGGGATTTATAAGATCATTTCGTAAAAAGAGGTGTTATCGGATGAAGGGGATTGTGCTCGCAGGTGGCAGGGGAACGCGTCTGCATCCTGTCACGTTGGGTGTCTGTAAACAGCTGCTACCGGTTTATGATAAACCGATGATTTATTATCCGATCTCTGTTCTTATGCAGGCAGGTATTCGAGAAATTCTGATTATCTCTACTCCAGAAGATTTGCCGAGGTTTGAGCGTATACTTGGCAGTGGAAGTCATTTGGGTCTGTCTCTTTCTTTTATGTCACAGCCATCGCCTCAAGGGATTGCTCAGGCGTTCATGATTGCAGAATCTTTTATCGGTCAGGATAGTGTTGCCCTTATTTTGGGGGATAATATTTTTTATGGGCATTCCTTAGAAAAACAACTCTTAGAGTCCTCAAAAATTCAAGAAGGTGGCGTGGTATTTGCTTATCAAGTCAAAGACCCTTCTCGTTATGGAGTAGTGACATTTGATCCCTACGGCAGGGCTTTAAGTATTATAGAAAAGCCTGCAAAACCTTCTTCTGCCTATGCGGTGACGGGGCTGTATTTTTATGATCAAAAAGTGGTGGAGATTGCTAAGAGTCTGAGGCCTTCTTTACGAGGGGAATTTGAGATTACAGATATCAATAACACCTATCTGCAGATGGGGCAGTTGCATGTGCAGATTTTAGATAGAGGTTTTTCTTGGTTTGATGCAGGCACTCATGAGGCTCTGCACCAGGCATCGAGTTTTGTGCAAACCGTGCAAGAAAGGCAGGGGATAAAGGTATCTTGTTTGGAGGAGATTGCCTATCAAAAAGGATTTATTACTCAAAGGCAGTTGCTGGAATTAGCTGAAAGCTCTGCTAAGAGTGAATATGGTGAGTATCTATTCACTCTTTATGAAAAGGCTGTTAATGGGAAACAGGTCTAAATAATTTTCTGCTTTTCTTTTTATGAGAAATACTTGGATTTTTCCCGTAGACTACTTCATGTAGATTCTCGATTGCCATGAAAGCGCCTGGATCTTTTTTTAATACCAGTTCTTTTAGGTCGGATAGATCGAGTCTTTCTACGATGACAAAAAGAATTTCTCTTGCATCACCTGAAAAGCCACCTTTTCCATGCATAATAGTAAGGCCAAGCCCCAGTTCCTGCATAATGGCGTCAGCTAGTTCCTTAGGTTTTGATGAGATAATTAACGCAGATTTAAGTTCATCCAGACCTACAATGACCAGATCGATCATCTTAAAGGCCACGATATAGGTCATTAGTGACTTTAGAGCGATATGCCAATCCTGAAAAATCCATCCGTAAGCTGCGAATATAAAGATGTTAATCACTAGAACAACCTGTCCTACTGTAAACCCTTTTTTTCGATTGATAATAATAGCTAGAATTTCTGTTCCATCTAAGCATCCCCCATATCGAATAATCAGGCCAACCCCTATTCCTAGAATAGCCCCGCCAAATACAATGATCTCTAGGCTGTCCCCATCAAACGGTGTCAAATGGTTAAATAAAAATAGAAATCCAGCAAAAAGAAGGACTGCAATCAGCATGTGGACAACAAAAGACCTACGAATAAACTTAAGTGCTAAATAGATAAAAGGAATATTTAACAAGATAAGGAAGTAGGATAGGTAGTCTGTTCCGTAAATGCTTGTAAGAATTAAAGCAATACCTACAATTCCTCCATCAATTAATTGGTGGGGGAATAAAAAAACTCTAATAGATAAAGCTGCAAGGGCCGCACCTAATGCGATCCAGAAAATAATGACTGTGTGATGTAACCAAGATTTAATTTGCTGAGAGTTTGTCATAGCTTTTTCCGGCATGTTTAATTCTAATTATAAAATGCTTATTTTAGCTATCTTTGTACAGAGAAAAATAGAAGGGTATCGCTGCATTTAAAAAATGCGCGGGAGACGGGGCTCGAACCCGTAACTTCCGCCGTGACAGGGCGGTGCTCTAACCAATTGAACTACTCCCGCTTTTTTTGCTTTGGGCACAACAGGACTCGAACCTATGACCACCTGTGTGTAAGACAGGCGCTCTACCAACTGAGCTATGCGCCCCAACTGCTTAAAAAGAAGCTATACAATAATGTGAGAGTTTATTTTTTCACAAGCTTTTTTTCTCGAAAAATAAAAAATTTGCGATTTTTCTTTTCTATAAGAGGCTTGCTAAGAGATTTTCGACTTGTTAATCTAATATAAAAGCCTATGGGGGTCTATATGAAAATCATCTTCTATTTCCAGGTTATAGGGATTGTGTTTTTTTTTGGTTGTTCCCCAACGAATCCTGATGATTTTCGTCATGAGGGGCAGGCCCTTGTTCGGGCCCTGATGACAGATCTTGGGTCGGTCCATACCCGAGATGATTTGATTGTTATGGAGCCGATTTTAAAAAAACGGTTCGAACTCTTGGCTTTGCTGATGATAGAGGCGCGTCAATTTCAAATAGATCATTCAGATGCTGTTCTTACCCCAATTGGACCTTATGATGTAGAGTTGAATGATCAGTTGCAAGAGGAGTTAGCTAGAGTCTATAGAATCGAGACAGGACATAGTATAATAGAAAGGGCGCAGAGAGAGGCTATGCTGCGCCTAGATGCTTTTGAGAGAAATATCAGTAAGTGAATTACACATTAAGGATTTCTTCGAAGTGTTTTTTTCTCGATTCGATCACCTGATGGTGTGTTAGCTCATGCACATATATGGGTGAGACAGAGATGAAGCCTTGCTCTAAGGCAGTTACATCGCTTGCATCATCTTCTGGATAACTTTGCCATTTCCCACTCATCCAGTAATAGCTATATCCATCGGGGTGGGTTCTTTGTTGTGGGTCTTCTTTAAATAAACTCATTCCCTGCCTTGTCATTTTGATTCCCTTCACATCTTGTGTCTGTGGAAAGTTCACATTAAGGAAGCACCCTGGAGGAAGGGGATGGTCTAGTACATATCGGACAAGAGGATAGATGTATTTTTCGAATCGCTCGTATTGAGGGTTTTCATAGTCTTGGCATGAGAAAGCGATTCCTGGGATATTTCTCATACTAGCTTCAATAACACCTGCCACTGTTCCACTATATAGAACGGTACGGCCCGAATTAGCCCCTCGGTTGATTCCTGATACCACAAGGTCAGGGGTAGTGGTAAGAAGCTGGCTAGTGGCAAGTCTTACGCAATCCGCTGGCGTTCCAGAGATTTTCCAGGCGGGGGTATTGTTATCCCAATTAACTGGGTGTATGTGAATGGGGTCCCAAAGAGTCAGACACATCCCAACTCCAGATTTTTCAGAAGCAGGCGCTGCAATTGTCAGATCGCAGCTATCGTGTAATGCTTTCCAGAGATGTTTGATTCCTGGAGCATAGATGCCGTCATCATTAGTAATCAAAATGCTTGGTTTTTTGTTCATAAAAGGCCTTGCTTTTAAAGCTTTCCAGTTTACCTTTAACAGATGATCTTATCTATCACTAATTACCAGCATGTAATTGAGATTGTTTATTTGCAAATAGATGAGAGACCAAAATAATAGAAAATAAACTGATAAAAAATGCTGGGACAATCGCTGGGATATCTGTTTTCCATATTTCATTGCAATACGGCCATATCGATGAGATACATCCCCCTAAGAGAATCCCTGACCAAGCACCGAATTTGTTAATCGATTTGGTATAGAGACTCAAAAGTAATAGAGGTCCGAATGCAGCGCCGAGGCCTGACCATGCATAAAGGACAAGAGAGTAAATAGAGGTGATGTTGCCGTAGGCGATGGAAAATGCAACAAGTGTAACGATAATAACGCCTAATCTAGAAGTGATAAGAAGTTCTTTTTGTGAGGCGGTTTTTCGAAATATTCTTTTATAAAAGTCTTCGGTAAGACTTGAAGAGACTACAAGAACCTGAGAGCTCATTGCATTAATGGTAGCGGCGAGCACCGCGCACAGAATCAGTCCAATAAAAAATGGGTGGAAGGTTTGTTGGACCATTTGAATGAATACTTGTTCAGGATCTGCTAAAGGACTTTGAAAAAATGCGATACCAACCAGTCCTACAAGTGTTGCTGCACCTAAAGAGATGATCATCCAAGTCATTCCTATGTTTCGAGATTTTCCCATTTCATGAACATGCCGGATCCCCATAAATTTAGTTACGATGTGGGGTTGTCCAAAATAACCCAGTCCCCAGCCTAGGATTTCTAGGACAGCAATTGTGATTGTTTTGCTCGAAAAATTAGGAATTAGGCTTGTGGTTAGATTTTTTTCTTTTATCACCTCCATCATATGATCCCATCCTCCAATTTTAGGCAGGATGTATAGGGGCACGATAATGATCACGCACATTAAGAAAATACCTTGAAACAGGTCGATCCAAGCAAGGGTGGTATACCCCCCCATAAATACATAAGGGACAACAATCAGGGTGCCGAGCACAATCCCGATCTGATAATCGAGATTAAAAAGGGTTTCTATTAGAAGGCCTAGGCCAACTAGTCCCGCGGAAAGATAGATGGTATAAAAGACAAGCGACATGATCGCAGTAAAAATTCTAATAAGACCTGATGTGTCAGCCAGGCGACTTTCAAAAAATGAAGAAAAAGTAAGGCTGTTATATTGCTCTGTAGCTATTCGGATTTTAGGTGCCACTAGAATCCAGTTTAGCAGCATAAAAATAATGAGTCCAATAGCTGCCCAAGCCTTGAACACGCCCCCTATTAAAATCGCTGCTGGATATCCCATAAAGAGCCAACTACTCATATCACTTGCGTGGGCTGAAAGGGCTGTTAAATAGTAGTTCATCGATCTGCTGCCGATAATGAAGTCTGAGGCAGATAGGTGTTTTTTATAGGATGAGATTCCTATAAATAGAAGAAGGGTAAAGTAGATCAGAATCGCTGAGAGTTCGTATAGGTACATAGAGGTTCTTCTTACTTAAGTAGTCTTGCTGTTTATCAAGCCATTTTTTACGATTTTCGCCAATATCAATTTCAAACTTAGACTCAATCAGGTTTTATATGCAGCTTTTTGGGAGCCATATTTCAGACTTGCTAACGAGAGGTTATTGCGGATGTTGGGAAAAGTTTTTTCTAGTTGACTAATCCAATGCTCTGTTTGTTTACGAATAGAGTTTTGTCCGACAGGGCATTGGCAGCTAATCCTGGCAAATCCATATAATCGCGCAAATTCTTGGATCTCTTGTTCTGCAATGTAGATCAGGGGGCGGATGATGGTAATTCCATATTCGTGCATCGGCACTTTAGGCAGGTTGCCGGCAAATTCACCTTTGTGAAAAAGATTCATCAGAAGGGTTTGAATGCTGTCGTCCCGGTGGTGTCCAAAGGCTATGGTCGATGCTCCTGCTTGTTTGGCCGCTTCAAAAATCAGTTTCCTTCTCTCTCTAGAACAGCTGTAACACTCTAAGGTTTCCCTTTTTTGCGTTGACTGGCATGTAATGAAGTCTACGCTGAGTTCTTTACATATACTTTTCAGATATGAGGTCTGAATTCCAGCGCCACAAGAAAATTCCCCATCTACATGAATTGCTGTGATCCGAAAATCGGGAAAGCCCCTTCCTGCAATCGCTTTAAGCATAAATAGAAGGGTTAGGCTATCTTTTCCGCCGCTTAAAGCAACGGCAATAGATGAGCTGTTCTCAATTAATTGAAAGTCGTAAAGCGCTTTGCGGCACATACTTTCAATTTTTTTACCAAGCCCCGTCCAGGGTGGAGATGCTATGGGTAGAGATAATTTTAAGGTATTTTGTGTCATAATGGGGGGTATTCTAACGTATTATTATGGTATATGCATAGTGAATTTTCCTGGAATATATCTTAATTTATAGGTACTATTTCCCCTGAAAAAGAAAAACAAAAGGTTGAAAATGTCAAAGCCCGGTCGTAATGACCCTTGTTCATGTGGGTCAGGAGAGAAGTTCAAGAAGTGTTGTGAAAAAAAAATAGGACTGAAAAAAATTCAAGCGCATTTGATTTCTGATCCTTCTAAAGGATCGGCTAATGAAACGATGAAAATCTCTCAGTCTTTTTTTCAGAAAATTGTGCCATCCAACCCTACTTTAGAGCATAAAAACATCCAAAAGAAAGATGCTGAAGGGTGATAAATTAGCTTAATTTTTTTTTCGAGTTTAATCAATAAAAGATTCTTTAGAGATTACCTTTAAGGTCCCAAATCTTTTTGCTTGGGAGTAGATGGTTTTCTGCATTCTAACGATAGATAAAGGAATTTCTTTACTTTTACAATCCTTGTAAAAATTTTCTAACGCAAGGATTCCTGAGGCATCTAGAATCGATGTTTGTTCCATATCTATGATGTATGCTGAATGTTTAGGAAGTTTAAGTAATAGATCTGCGTTTGCGAAAAAAAATGCTGTAGGCATTTTAAATGTATAGGTCCTTAAGTTTGCCTTATCAGGACCAGTGTTTGTAACTACTGGAACACGATTTTTTCTCATCTGGGTGATCATTAAAATCGAGGCTACAGCGATCCCTGCAAATACCGCAGTTGTTGCATTCGTTAGAATGGTCAAGCTAAAAGAGGTGATTAATACAAGCAGATCTGTTTTAGGTGCTTTTAAAAATCGGATAAACATATGCACTTCAAAAAGTTCTATAGATACTACCATCAAGACTGTAGCGAGCGCCACCAGGGGTATCCTACTCACTATTGGAGCGAGCAGCCATAGAATCAGAATAAGCAAGACGGCTCGGATGATTCCAGCAATCGGGGTTTTAGCACCAGCCTTACCATTGGCGGCAGTCAGTAGAAGAAGTCCGGATGATGGGATCCCACCAAACAAAAGAATTCCTGCGTTAGCAAGTCCTTGGGCTATGAGCTCTATATTTGGCTTGTAGTCATTTTTTGTGATCTCTTTTCCGATGATGCAGGATAGTAAAGATTCAATCCCAATAATGCAGGCCATCATTACCCCTCCTTGTATGATCCTTCCGATGGATCCTTGAGGGATCTGTAGATCGGGTAGGCTGGGTTTCGGGAAGTTGCTAGGAATATCTCCGAAAGCAGATTGGATGGTTGCAATCGGAAGATCGAATCCATAGGCTATCAGGGTTGCAATGGTGATCACAGCAATACCCCAAGAGATGCGGGGAAAGTATTTTATTAGTAGTGCAATCGCTGCAAATGTAGAGGCTCCAAAGGCTGCAGTCTGTATGTTTAGGTTAGGCAGTGCTGTAATATAGCTGGTTATTTGACCTGTGAAGTGAACAGGTAATTTATCGATTGGCAGCCCTAAAAACATTTTTATTTGATCAGAAAATAATGTGACTGCCAGACCACTTGTAAACCCTATAACTAAAGAGGCTGGAATCAATTTAATCCAAGAGCCAATTTTTAAAGCGCCAAATAAAATAAGCAGACTAGAAGCTATGAGGGTTGATAAGCAGACAGCTCCATATCCCAGGGATTGAATCATTCCGTAGACAATTACAATCAGAGCGGGCGTTGGACCGCTAATCATTACCCGGCTTCCACCTAATATGGACACAATAAGTCCTGAAATAATTGCAGAGTACAAGCCGACCTGAGGGCTGACTCCTGAGGCTATCGCGATTTCCATGCATAAGGATAGGGTTAGAACCGCCACGGTAATCCCTGAAATTAGGTCTTTTTGTAGCTTGCCTAAGCTATACTTTTCTTGCAGGCATAGGTAGAGCTGAGGAATAAGCATTTTTCGTGGACAGGACATTGGTTGTATCCTCTTTTTTTCTTTATGATAGAGGTGATTTATAAAATGTTTTCATGCCCCATTTTTACTTTTCTTGCATTAAGAACTTTGATTTTCCAATCCCCTTTTCAGATGTTTTTTAGAAAATGCATCAAGGAGGGGTTGTCTCTAATTCGAGTATTTGCTATAAAATTCATTATTCATCTGCTGGCGTAGCTCAATTGGTAGAGCGCCCGACTTGTAATCGGATGGTTGAGGGTTCAATTCCTTTCGCCAGCAAATTTTCTTGGGGGTGTCGCATAGTGGCAATTGCGGGGGACTGTAAATCCCCTACCTTCGGGTTTCGTGTGTTCGAGTCACACCGCCCCCATTTTCTAGCGAAAAAAAATCATTTTTTAAATTCATTAAAAAACCTATAAGTAGGTCTTTAAAGTGGCTATCGAACAAAAGTTCATCCTTCCCGATGCGACTCTGACAATTCAAGTACTGGGTGGTGAACTCAAAATAGATAAATCCAACGATGTTTTTTGGCTAGGAGGTCCTGTGATTTTGGAATAATTTCACTTTCGCGGCAGAACTGTCCTCCCTCTGTAAATAACAAGATCCCCTTGAACTCGACGGGCCGTTTATAGTGGGGTACTGGCAATAAATCACAAGAATCTGCAATACTTAGCAATCAACCAATCACTTTTTCCAGTCTTTCCTTCTTTTTTCGTTTCACTGAAAAATAGCGTGGCTAGCCACTTTTCAATATTTTTTATTTTAATTTTTTCGAAGACTATTAAGATCGTGTAAATTTCTTCCGAAATCTGTTATCATTTATTTGAATGAAATTCATATATAAGGTAATTGTGTCTACTCTTTCATCGATTGCTCAAGCAATCGAGTCCAGTCTAATCCTTAACCAAGCCCAAAAGAACGGAGCTACCCTGCGCGCTGGAGCTAACTCCCATTTCCTTATTGCAGTTGCGAACTTAGGGCAAACTAAATGTTGTATCAATTTAATAAATCAGGCATTTCATTCTCTTCAATGGGGACCTCTTTCTATCGGGACAAAAGGTCTTCTCTATGCTACACCTGTTCTTCTAACACTAGAGATCTTGCAACATTGCCTTCCAGATGAAATACATTCTAAGGCGGCTTTTGTATATCATCACTTAAGCGATATATACCAATTAGCATCGGTAGTTTCCTCTGTTGCAGTCCTTTTTTTTGGTCATACGATGATCGGCGCTGCTTCATTATGCATTTTAGGAATCGGCGTTTTAGATCAGCATGGGATCATGCCCCATGAATGGAGACAAAAATGGCAGGTATATCCTATCTATGTTGCGTTAGTGCTCAACTTGCTAGGAGCTGAAAATATATTTAAATCTATTGCTTGGACGGGATCATTTTTTTTATTAGAGTATCTAATGAAATATCAACCCGCCTTATTAGGATTGGGTACACAGCATAGAACGGGGGGTGGTATTACGCTCAGTCGAACTGAATTAACAAAGGATATGCTATCGGAAAAGACCCACGCCCTTTCAATTAATCCTAGTTATCTATATTACAGACCGATACTAGAGGTTCCCTCATTCGATTTAAAGGGTATGATCGATCAATTTAATGAGATTACTTGGGAAGGTGATAATCTTGTTGTGTTACGAAAAAAGCTAGTTGTTGATGAACGGTTTCGTGAAAATTATTGTAATCCAAAGCTTGTTTCAGATGATGTAATGATTGGATTTATAATAGAGAATTTTTACGAGTTTATTAACTCTGTTAGAGAAAAAAATATTCTTGTTGGAGAACCTGTGAATCATGGAAGACTTGAGGCCTATCTAAAAATTATCGGCAATCATCTAGAAACTCAAGATTCAATGACAAGGACCGATACTTTATTACGGCTTGCTATCGAAGGAGGTAGATACTGTGGACCCGGAAGATTTGAAGCGGCAGAAAGTGTCTACATGTCGGTATCTGGTCAAAGTAGCGATTCACTACCTTTAGTTGATGTGATTGCTGATTATCTACATTACTGGAGAACTCACTCTTTTCATAATGAGTTCTCAAGGATGATAGCCAAAGTATATCCAAGCTGGCTTATAGATTCTCAAGATGTCCATATGGTTCATAGACTCAAGAACCTATATGGACCGATACTCGGTGTATACTCTCAAGCGGCAAGTGACGATGAGCTAGCTAGGGCGCCCGGACCCATGGTGTGGATGATTGATTATTTTATGAAAGATGCTCTGCTTAATCATTTTGGGGAAAAGTACTCGAATGTATCCGATCTTATCGACCTTATACAAGAGGGTTTCTCTACAAAGCAGCTGCCTAAAGCTCGGATATATGATTTTTTACAGACATGGATTGAAAGACAAGAGATTCCTTTAGTAGAGAAAGAAGAATTAATGGATGGCCTAGCAGAAATTCCTCCAAGATTTATGAATAGGGTTATTGAAGAAGATGGCTCGATTGATCGTTCTATTATTGCAATCATGCTATGGGAAATGGGAATTTTGGAGCCTGCATCTGATCGAAAAGACATAAATTATGAGCTGTTTGGTTTTGAAAATGTATTACAATACTTTTAACACGAATATTGTAAGTCTATCTGTTTCCTAAAAAAATATTAAATAGATAAAATTTAACACGGTTAGTTGATCTAAAAAATGCGCTTCGTGGAATCTTATTGATCTTATAATAATAAATTATATTACATTCGCTAGCTTATTAAAAATAAGGAGAAAACTTTGTCTACTTTTCGATCTGTTGCGCAAGCAATCGAGTCTAGTCTAGTAATTACACAGGCTCAACGAACAGAAGGGGTCATCCGCTCTCAAGGTAGTTCTCATTTATTTACTGTAATCTCCAAGCTTGCGCAAACAGCATCTTGTATTTCTTTAGTAAATCGGGCATTTCATGCCCTTAAATGGGCTCCTCTTTCTATTACGACTAGAGGGCTAATCTATGCTACACCTATGATATTGACCTTAGAGGTAATGCAGCATTTCCTTCCTGGTCAAATCCATTTTATAGCTGATTTTATATACAATCACTTGAACGATGTATACCAAGTAGCAGCGGTAGTTTCATCTATCGCTGTCCTTTTTTTTGATCACCCGGCAGTTGGCGCTGCTTCATTATGCATTTTATCGATTGGAGTTTTAGATCAACATGGAATTTTACCCAGGGAATGGATGCAGGGATGGACTTTATACCCTTTCTATGCGGCAATGGGTCTGAACTTACTAGCAACAGAGCACATGTTAAGATCTGTTAGTGCCCTAACCTGCTCTTTTCTATATCAGTATTTAGGGCAGGATCTACCAGCTGCAATAGGATTTGATATCCGGCATAGAAAAGGGATTGTCACCAAACCACCTACAACTCAAATAACCTATAAGATGCTATCGGGAGGAAAGCATATAATGCAAATTCATCGTAATTATATGTATTACAGACCGATTGTAAACGTCCCTGCCTTTGACTTGTGCTCAATGATCGATCAATTTAAAGCAATTAATTGGGAAGGAAATAATGTTGTGATTTTACGCAAGAAACTAAGTCGTGATCCAAGGTTTTTTCAACAGTACAATCGTCCCAGCTTAGCTTCAGATGATGAAATGATTAAATTTGCAACACAGCATTTTGAAGAGTTGATTTGTTCCGTTATAGAAAGAAGAGTACTTGGTGCAGAATCAGCTGATTATCAACGCTTTGAAAATTATCTGAAAATCATCGGTCATCGATTACAAAATCAAGATCCATTAACGATTAGACGTGCTCTATTATCCCTTGCTCTTGATGGGGAAAGCTATAGCGTGGCAGGCAGATTTAAGGTTATAGAAAGCGTGTACATGTCGATAGTCTTTAAAGGGGATGATTCAAGACCCTTAGTTGATATATTTGCCGATTATCTACGATACCGACGCACTGAATTTTTTATTGCTAAATCTTTTCAGATGATTAGAGAGATCTCCCTTTCTCCAGATTTAATTGATGTTCAGGTGATTCATAATATGTTTATGAACATGTGGGGTCCTGTATGCGGTGTATACTCTGAAGCAGCCCACAATGATAAACTGGCACAACCCCCAGTACCCATAGTTTGGGGGATAGATTGTTTCATTAAAAGTCAGATCGTTGATGAGTTTTGTAGGCAACATAGGAATGTGCAGGGGCTTATCGACTGGATAGAGGAAGGTTTATTGAAAAACGAATTGTCTAAAGAGAGGGTGTATGAATTTTTACATGAATGGATTCAAAGGCAGACCATCTCTTTCATGGAAAAAAACTTACTAACTCAAAATCTTAAGGGTACTCCCCCTAGATTTATGAATGCAATTGTTGAAGAAAATGGTCGTATTAATCGTTTTATTATTACTATGATTCTCTGGGAAATCGGAATTTTAGAGCCCTGGACTTTTCGAGGAAAATTTGAACCAAATGGAGGAATGGTAAGATTTCTTGCCAGTTAATAAAATATGTATTCGGCATTTATACAATCTAAGGCTCTGTTCCCGATCCTTCCCTTTAATATTTCATTTTATAGTAAATGAGCGTGCAGATACCAAGGCCTAATGCAATAAGACTGCTCACTTTTAACAGGGAAGCAATTTTTTCATATTTTGTGATTTCTTCTTCTCCTGCATCTATTTTTTTTTGAGCTGAATCAGTCAGGTGCTTGCCGAGTTCTTTTGTGACAGGAGTTTGAGAAAACAGCATGTTTCCTTTGTTCACCGTGTCCTTGCCCTTAGCGAGCTGTTCTTTTCCTTGATCGAGTTGCTGATCAATATACCATGCTCCAAAATATAGACCACCGCTAACACATAACAGGATCAGCCCTACCCCTTTCATCCATTTCATTGTTTTTCCTTTGTTTCTTGATTTATCCATAACTGGTAAGATCTTCTATGGTGTAAATCTCTATATCTAATCCAGAAATAATTGTTTTCTCATTAACCAGCTCCACACAACGTGATACCTTCGATGGGGTGATATCTTCTTTTTGTGTGCAATGTTGCGGCAACAAAAGAACATGGGTATGAAACAGATACAGCCCGTCTGTACTTTCCTGTTTTCGATATAACGTATTTGCTATTTGCTCATGGATCTGATGAAACCTGCCCTCTTGCTGTTTGCTTATAACTCCGACTACAAAACCACAGATCTCTGGCTCTAGTGTCGGTGGTAGGGGGTAGTATACATCTTTATGTTCTTTAATATTTCGATTGTGGATGGGAGGCTCTCCGATAGATACACTATTGAGCTCTATAAATTTTACCCATCCAGTAAAGGCTATCGGTCTTGCAAATTTATCGTATAGCGCTTGATATACATCTGCAACTTGGTATTGATCGCTTGGCAGGGTAGCTACATGAGAGGGATATTGGTTATTAGGTATGAGGAAATAGCTGCTAGTGACAAATTCACTGCCGTAGATCAGCTTTTGATAGAGTTCAGAGTCTTTATCTGTGCACTCAGCAAAGCATCGTTCATTGACAAGAATCGATTCACCAATTGAATTTTTATCGATCGGTGAGGCTAAAGAGCAACCATATTTAAACTCTTTAGCTTGATAGAATGTCGTTTCCATTTTATGGGAAAAGCATCCATCTAAAATGTTTTGTCGCCCCCCGATATATCCAAGAACAGAACTCGGATTGCCCGTTGTTGTAATCCTTAAACCACTCATTAATACGCTATATATAAGATCATATTTATCGTTGGGATTTAGTTTTAAAGGCTTTGATTCCGATGGCTACACCCAGAAGTAAAGAGACGGCGCTTGCAATTTGTATCCAAGCGACAAATTGGGTGTATTCGGCAATTGTTTGCTTACTTTGATCGATATTTTTTTGGATTGCATCTGTAGTTCGGTGGTCTTTAATTCGATTGCGGGGACGTTCGATGAGCTCTGGCGTTGGGGAGTCTACTTTTGTTTGGGTTTGATTTAACCTTTCTGTATTGGCAGTAAGCTCAGTATTCAAACGATGAGATAAAAGATAGAGACCGATTGAAACAACGATACATACGCCACTGATAATTTTTTTTGAATGCATCCTTATACTCTTGTGTTTTTGGTTTTAGCTGGGGACCAGATCTTTATTTTGATTTTTTCTTAAAGCGATAGAAGATGAGTAGGCCGGTTAAAAAAATCACGATCCCTGTCCAAAAGCTTCCTGTCACTAGGTAGTCATAGGCGGATGCTTTTTTATGCATCTCACCAGTTAAAAAACCAGATATAGGATTTTTGGGAGTATTGGAGGAGATTCCGCTGATATGTCCTTGGATGCCTGTAATATAATTGGATGCATAAACAGCGATGCCTGTAAGGCAGCCGCCTATACATGTTGTGATAATTCCTATCATTTTCTGTTTATTCATCATATTCCTCTTTTTTTGGTCTCTAATTTTTTGTTTATCAGATCAGAGAGTTTTTTGTAAAAAGAAGGATGAGGATAATTTATGAGAGGGTCAGTCCTTTTGCTTTATTCTCCAGCTCTTGCCACCTGGTAAATAGATGCTCTAGTTTTTCTTGGGCTTGACTGAGTTGTTTATAAATTTCAACTAGCTTTAGGGGATCGGCAGTTGTTTGTGATGCATCAATAAGTGTTGCTATTGTTTTTTCTGCATTTTCAATCGCCTTCTCCATGCCGGATAATTCTTTTTGTTCTAGATAAGAAAGTTTTTTAGCTGGAGGGGGTGGGGATACTTGGGGTTCTTTGGATTGGACAGATTTTATAGGGGTAGTTACAGCCTCCCCTTTTTCCCATTGCCTATATCCTGTATAAAAATGAGGGTCATCGGCCCTTCCTAAACTCAAAATAGTTGTGCATATATTATCCATCAAACATCGATCATGGGATATGAGGACAACGGCACCTGGAAATGCTTTGAGGCTTTCTTCGAGAACTTCAAGGGTGGGGATATCTAAATCATTGGTCGGCTCATCTAAAAAGAGGACATCAGCCGGTTTTAGCATAAGCTTTGCAATAAGTATTCGAGCTCTTTCACCACCAGATAAGCAGTTTAGAGGGAGCATAAGGCGATCGGGTGTAAAGAGAAAGCGTGCTGCCCAGCTATTAACATGAATCTGCTGCCCCTGGTAGTAAACTGTATCGCCGTTTTCACACAAAGCTTCTTTTAACGTTAAATTTAAGGGGATCTGTTCCCTATGTTGATCGAAATAGACGACTTTTAGATTGTCAGCGTACTTGATTGTTCCTTTATCTAGGGGTAGTTGCTGAGCGAGAACTTTTAATAAAGTGGTCTTGCCTGTTCCGTTTTTACCTACAATGCCCATCCTCATGCCGGGTGACAGGACAAGATCGATTCCAGCAAATAACTGTTTATTGCCAAGTGATTTTGTTAGGTTATGACCTGTAATTAATTTATGGGTTTCTCTCTCAGATGCAGAAAAATGGATCTTTACTGTTGGTTTTTTATTTCTCTCTTTTAAGTGGGCGAGCTCTTCGAGCATTTTTTCTGCTCGATCTACTCGGGACTGGGATTTAGTTGTCCGGGCTTTAGGAGATCGTCGGAGCCATTCTACCTCTTGCCTTAAGGTTGTTTTTAAGCTTCTTTCTTGTTCAAGCTGCCCTTGTAGAAAGATCTCTTTTCTTTCAAAGAAGGCTTTTAAGTCTCCGTGAGAGGAAAATACCCCTTCTGGAAAGCAGCGGTTCAGTTCGAGAAAGCGGTTGCAGGTGTTTTGCAAGAAATACCGGTCATGGCTTACAATCAAAAGGGGTATTTTCTCCCTTAATAAAAACTTCTCAAGCCATAAGATTCCTTCTAAATCTAGGTGGTTTGTGGGCTCATCGAGCATTAAAAGATCCGGCTCGTGCACAAGGGCTCGCACAAGATCCAGCCGCTTCTTCCAACCACCTGAGAGTTTAGAGCTATCAGCTTTTAGGTCGTTAAACTCAGCTTTGCTTAATAGGATCTGCGCTCGGATTAAGGCTTCTTCTTTGTTAGAGTCCCCAATGTCTTTGACGGCAGCGTCTTCAATGGACATAGGCTCAAATAGTGGAGATTGGCTGGCGTACCCAATTTTTAGCCCCTGTCTTTTAGATATGGTGCCCTCATCAGAGGATTCTTGGCCGGTTAAGATTTTAAGTAGGGTGGATTTACCCGCCCCGTTTGGCCCGAGTAGGCCGATTCTATCGCCGGATAGAATCGAAAAACAAAGCTCATCGAACAGAATTTGAGGTCCAAAGCTTTTACTAAGAGAGGTCACGCTAAGTAGTGTAGTCATAGGGATAGGCTACCACAGAACCTGCTTTCTTGCTCGTGTAATTTTTAGTTAGGCCCATCTCTGTTGCTCTGGGCTTTGTTTTAACAGAGATGTCTTTGTTTTTTAACCATCTTTACCGGCCAAGGATCTATGAATAAGAGTTCGAAGACGGGTAACCGCCCATCCATCTAATGATTTTTGCTTTCAAACCAGTCCCTTAATCGCGATTGACCTCTCTAAAGTCATCAGACAGGCCCCGGTAAATACTGCATTAATAAAGAATATTTTAGCATATTTTTACACAGGTACCTTTTTAGGCTAAAATTCTAATTTTTTAAAAGGTTGATACATAGACAATAGCGTTTTATAAAAAATCAATTAATTTAATGTAATAAGTATTTTTAAATTAAGATGCGCTTTATTTAATTTCGATATAATTTACTTTACTTTTAAAGTTATCTGTATTATTATATTAATTGAAGGGTTAATAATTTAATATGGAAAGGTACATATGTTTTGCAGTTTAAATCGAATGGGTCAGCAGGTAGTTAAACAGGTGCCTTATTTATATAATATTCGGGCTCGCCCATTACTCGACTTGCAAAAATACTTTTCTACCAATCCAGAATTAAACAAACAGATCGCTGCGCAACGAAGAACTTTAGCTATCCTAGAGGAGAGGGTTAAATATCCACCCAAGAATCTACAAGCTGCAAATGAACATGAAAATGCCCTGTTAATGATAGAGAAGATAAAAGCTGATATATTTAAGTCGCAGCCTGTATTGCCTCCTCAAACCCAACCCTTTCAATTCTCATCTTCAATATTTCAATCTGCATATCCGATTAAGACTCCACCGAAAATAAATACAGTATTGGATCGGATCAGCCACCTCGTAGTACTCAAGGAAGGAAAAAAAGGACATCTAATCAATGTGCTTGATTACTTACCTTTTATAGAAAATTTTCAAAAGTTAAAAAGAGAATTTAATCAGCTAGCACCGGGCACGGAAAAAGATGCAGCTTTAAAGGCTACACTAGAGCAAATATTGAAATACCATAAGTTTGAACTCAGAGATCCTAAGGATAATGGCATACTATCATTCTGTGCTCCTTCCTTGATATTCAATACCCAGTTAGAAGAGATGATATTATTTGTATTAGATAATGTCGGTTCAGACAAGATCCGTTTGCAAATGGTAGATTCTGTCCAAGGACAAATCTACGGCGGTAAACCACATCTTCGGAAAACAGAGGAATTGATTTCTTTGTTAGATAAAAGATATCGTTTATCATGAATTTATTTTTATTTAATTAATTTTTTAAAAACATCATATATAAAAAAATCATATTTTTTATTTATATAAAACTCTTAAATTGTCTAAAATTGTTCACGATCTAATAGCTTAATAGAGCAGAAAGGCCTCCGAAAAATTTCTAAAAATTTATTACAACACGGTTTCTTTGATGAAGCGATTCTGTTGGCTCAATCGCTTTCTCGTCGTCGCAAAAGATTGGCCTTCCTGGCGATTTCTAAAGCTTTCTTACGACAAGGAATCGATGATGAGGTAGTTCGGATTGCGGCATTGATTTCTAATTGTCATCTAATAAAATTCCGCCTAAAAGAGATTTAAGCATCATAAGAAAAGGTTGATGAAACTCAATAAATTCTTGAATCACCCTCTTAGGATCCGAGAATAGTTCAATCTTATGATTAGTACTTTTTTAGGGTGTTAATTTATCTAATTAATAAAAATATCGAGCCTAGGTGGCGTGTTAAAAGAAAAGTTAGTATAGAAAAAGTACTTACTATCTGGTATGCTTAACGCTGTTTTACATAAGGTAAGGATGAGATGAAAAAATTATTGAACGGGATCCTTGAGTTTAGAGACAAGTATCATACTCATTATATTGAAAACTTTGCTCATCTGGCTTTAGGACAATTTCCGGATACTTTATTTATCGCATGCTCCGATAGCCGGGTGGTTCCTAACCTATTTGCTTCAACAAATCCAGGCGATCTTTTCGTAGTTAGAAATGTAGGTAATATGGTTCCTCCACACTCTGTGTGCCCTAATTGTATGGGGACGGCAGAGGCGGCAGCCATTGAATTTTCTTTAAACAACCTGCCAATTACCAATATTATCGTCTGTGGTCATTCAGAGTGCGGTGCTATGCAAGCAATTGTCGGTGGCTTGGATAAACTTCAAGATTCTTTTTTGAAAACATGGCTCAAGCACGGCAGCTCTTGGATAAATGAGCAAGATCATTGTTTGGAAATCAACCCAGATTTAGCCCTGCATAATCAAGCTGCTCAGATCAATATTTTGCAACAAATCGAGCATCTGAAAAGTTACCCCATTGTTGCACAAAAGATCGAGCAAGGGGTATTACAGGTTCATGGTTGGTATTTTGATATTGGTAAAGGGGATGTTTATGGTTATGAGCAGGAATTTAATAAGTTTATACTCATCGATCAGATCGAGGCAAAGCGTATTTGCGATCGTCTCGATTGTAACCATCACCCGATTGCTAGATAAGGGTATTCTTCCATCACACTGAATCTTTCTTGTCTCTTCGAGACTAGTGAGTCTACTTTACGTTATTTTCTAATAGGATCATGTCTGTAATCGGTGTGCCAGGTCCTTCATTTGCTTTATATCGGAGTAAATGATGAGTTTTTATATCATACCAAGCCTCTGCTTTCCAAAACCGCTTGCGGAAGCCTTGCAAAGTAATTTTCATTTTTTGGGCTTGATACACATTCGAATCAATCCGAAGCTCTTCAATATTTTCTTTAGTAGCAATCATATCATGCATATCTAAGCTCTGTGGCTGCAGGATTTCAAATTTATATTCCCGGGCATTCGAAGATAAAAAGTCTTTAAAGCCAAATGCAAATTCTTGTACCCACGGTGTTGTTCCGATTTGATATTGTTTTGTTTGGTTTGTCTTTTTTACAAGACCTGTAACCGTCAGAACCTTGCCTTCTCGATGAGCTTTGAGATCATACCCTTTATGGGGATCTTTTTGTTCAAAACTATCGAGAGCATAATTGAGTTGGGTAACTAGGGTGCTGTAGCTTGTGTCTGAAGAGACGCCATTGATTTCTAGTTTTTTTTCTTTTTCGGTAACATTCCATTGGGTAGAAGTGATTTTCTTAGCAGTTATTGATTCATAATGTAGAGTTTGCTCCGACCATATTGGAACAGCTAGAATAAATAGCCAGCATCCTATCGGTAATATATTCATAGGGACCTTCCAAAAATATTTATAATCACTTTGTAACGTAGAATAAATCGATGTTTTTTTCAAAATAAAAGGGTGGGATCCGATTGGTACTGATCAGTTATTTGACAGAATAACCGGTTTTATTTAGGGTCAGAAAAAAAATGGAAGGATTGTTTATGGAAGATCGGGCGAATCATTTTCCTTTATTTCACCATTGGAAAATCCGGATGGTTGTTGGTTTTTTTATGGTGTGTTTGGCTTTTATCGGCCTTATCCTCACTGAACTGCACGAAGATGGTGCTTGGCATTATTGGCGTGGTCTATGCCTTGTATACGCAGGTTTAAGTATTGGAATGAATTGTTTTACTATAAGGAAAGAAGATCATCGCCTTACTGCAACTATATGGCATGAAATACTGCATTGGATGGGTCTGTTTTTTGCAGTCATGGTTCTGTCAATTATGGTTGAAGTTGGAATGATGGGCAGGTTCTTGTCTAGCATACTTGTCTTATTACTTCTTGCTTTTTCTACTTACCTGGCAGGAGTGTATACTGACATCACTTTATTATTTGTAGGCTTACTTATAGGTCTATTTGCATTCGGTCTCTCGATTATCTCTGCCTACCTTTATCCTGTTCTGATCCCTATTACAGGGCTTTGTCTGTTATTTCTTTATTTATATTTGAAAAGACAGCATCGCAGGCATGCTATAAATAATTAGCATTTGATACCGGATAATACTGATCTCTTTCATAGAAAATAAGGTCGCAAACCTTGTATCTTGGCTCTCTTATCAAAAGGAACAGGTTTTGGAGTATTTTTTTCATCCAATTGGAGTATTTCGAGCTCCACATTTAAAAAACTATGAGCTTTCTAGACAGCCGATGGCGGTAGGCGGCCCCATAGGAGTCATCGAGCTGGAGCCTGGGAAAAATTTCGAGCAAGCCCTTGATGGGATTGAAGGTTTTGCAAGAATTTGGGTCGTATTTGGGTTCCATCAGGTAAAAGGGTGGAAGCCGAAGGTAATGCCAACGAGGTATTTTAAAAAGCTTGGTCTATTTGCTACGCGCTGTCCACACAGGCCAAACCCTATAGGGATGTCTGCTTTGCGTTTGATTGGAGTAAGGGGAAGGAAAATTTATGTGCAGGGTGCTGATCTAATAGATAAAACTCCTATTTTTGATATCAAGCCCTACATCCCTTATTGCGATAGTTTTCCAGCATCGGATGGTGGATGGATCGATGAAACGGTGAATCACTACTATACTCTTTTATGGAATCATAGGGCTTTAGTCCAAAAAGAGTATTTACATACAAAATCGGTATCTTTTGCTGATGCTGTATTTGAATCTCTTCGTTATTTTTTTGGTCCGAATCATTATAACCGTATTTCTCGGTTAGGTCCAGACCAGTATATGATGTCTTATAAGACCTGGAGGTTTGTGTTTCAGGTGCGTCAGGTAGCTAAAGAGATTGAAATACAAGAAATTGTAAGTGGTTATAAAGCCGATCAAATCCCTTCCATCACAGACCTAGAGCAGCGGCAATTGCATTCAATATACTCTGCTCAGTTTCCACCTATTTTTTTACCTCCAAATAATATCTAAGGGTATGCTAACTTAGCATAAAAGGTAGGTCATTATGTTATTAAAGATCTTAAAAAGAGGCTTGCTAGCTATTGCGCCGCTTGCGTTAACATTAGCTCTGATTCATTGGTTATTTATTACACTAGAAGGGGTCTTTAGTCTTCCTATTAAAGCAATTATTGGCCCTGAATATTATTTTCGGGGTATGGGTATTGCGGTCGCTCTTTGTTTTGTCCTCTTAATTGGATCTGTGATTAACAATTGGGTCGTACAAAAAATTTCCTCTATGGTTAACCTCCTCTTAACAAAAACACCTCTTGTTAAAACTCTCTATAACGCTATTCGGGAGATGATGACCTACTTTGACTCTAAAAACAGCCAGAAGCAGCAAGGTGTAGTCATGGTAGATCTGCACGGAATACAGTTGCTGGGTCTTGTCACGAGAGAAAGTTTTGAAGAGCTTCCAAAAGGATTTGGTTCTCAGGATGATATTGCCGTATTCCTTCCTTTGAGTTATCAGATCGGGGGGCATACAATTATCGTTTCCCGTTCCAGGGTAAGGCGTGTTGATATGAGTGTAGAAGCTGCTATGCGCTTTTGTGTAACAGCTGGAGTATTGACTCAACATAAAAAACCGCAAGATGAAGTAGTGCATTCACAAGAGACATAATTAGGTATTAGTGATCCTTATCTCCTTGTTGCCTACTTTCATTTTTTGCCATTCTTATCCAATTATTGCTATCTTGCAATCGATCAGATGGGTCCATGTTTAGTTGCACAACCTCATTAAATTCGCTATTTTTTAATACATAAAACAGATTTCTTATCTTTACAGGGCTACTCCTCGGCCGTTTCTTGCGTTATTATAAATAAACTTGTGCTGTTTTTCGATCTTTAGTGAATAGAATTTAGAGGGGAAATTGTGTCTAAAATGATTTTAATAATTTGGTTTTTATATTAATATTTTTTAGTTAATTATTGAATTAATATCTACCTTATGTAATATCTGGAAATAGTTAATGTGCTAACCGGTGTGGTTGTGGTGAATAAAGAGATTATCCTTATTACAGGGGTCAATGGCGGAGTCGGTGCTCGATTAGCTCAGCGTTTATCAGAAGATTACCAAGTCATTGGTTTTGATAAGATTATAGAGGATAAACTTTCAGATGTCGATTATGTTACTGTTGATTTGGCGTTAGAGGAGAGCCTTCATAAAGGGTTAAAGTATATTTCTGATCGTTACGGAAAGCGGATTTGTTCTGTTGTCCATTTAGCTGTTTTAAGCGATATGGATGAAGAAAAGCAGGGTAATTGTCCAGGCTCAGGTGTACTAGCTACCGAGTTATTATTCAAGGGATTGCGAAAGTATCAGCTTGAGATAGGGCAATTTATTTTCTCTAGTACAATTTTTGTTCATACTTCTTCCAAAGATGGTGAGAAGATTAATGAGCACTCACCGGTGATTCCGAAGGCTAACAATTCAAAATCAAAAGTATTAATAGAAGATTTAATGCACAGGATGCAAGGAGATATTCCAACTGCCATTTTGAGATTAGGTCATATTTATGATGATCGATGCCATTGCCTGTCTTTGGCAAGTCAAATACAAAGAATTTATGAGCGGACATGGTCAGCTCATATTTTTCCGGGAGACCTTAATGCTGGCTCACCCTTTTTACATATCGATGATTTTATAGAAGCTATCGCTTTAGTTATCCGAAAGAAAAAAGATCTGCCACATGATCTAGTTTTAATTTTAGGGGAAAACCAGACCTATAGTTATGGCCAATGGCAAAAAGCAATGGGTATGAGTATACACGGTGTAGATTGGATGACTTGGTCTATTCCGGGAAGTCTTGTCAAACTTTTCCTTTGGTTTAGGGTTTATTTTAATCTTGGTCAAAAGAATGATTTCCAGTCTTGGTCTATAGATGGAGTGGGACTCTCTTATCTATTAGATACCAGCAGATCAAAAAAAATGCTTGGTTGGCAGCCTAAATCGCATGCTATCGAATATGTCTCGATTTGGTCGGAACAACTAAAAAAAGATCCTGCAAGATGGTATGAAGATAATCAATTGCGACCTAATCAATAAGTATTTCTTATCCAGATATTCATTATCGATCCATTTTATCCCTATCTTTGCCCTTTTTCGATAGGTTTTCTAATCCATTTTTCATCGATTTACTCGGATAGGAGGCTTATCCAAGCTTTTGGCTCATTGTTTATAAGTAATTATTAAATATTTCTTTGTCCAGGCATTTACCTTCAGTTGTCTGTTTGCTATTCAAAGATGCATCCGGGGGCTTATCTGTATTTTATTTTATTGAATCCCTCTAAGTTCGTCTGCTTTTATTTGAACTTTATACAGACAGGTGTGCCTTAGCCTTGTTTCCTGAAAATCATAATGGGCTTAAGTGGGACTTATCCCTAAATACCTATTTTATTCTAGCCAGCAAGGCTAGGCTTATAAAAAACGAAAAGAAGTTTTCCCTATGAAAAGGCCAGGCAGATTCGATCTTTTGAGAAAAAAACTGAAAAAGCTTTGCGATAAAATCGGTAATTTTTGTATGTTCTTAGCATCTTAACGCAGAAATCTGAAAAGAAATCAGCTTTAAGAAAAGCAGAGCTAGTAAAGCCTGCGGAAGTTGTTTTGACAGTAGAAGAGAAATGACGAAACGAAGTGAAAAGTTT
>CAMCLJ010000008.1 GCA_945875745.1 Chlamydia trachomatis | reverse complement strand
GCCAAGTCTTATACATTCTGCACATCGAGGGGCGATCGGTATTTTAGCTACACAGGCAACTGTTGCCTCCGGTGTATATCAAACAGCATTGCAAGAGCAGATCCCTAAAGCAGAAATTATCGGGATCTCCTGTCCTTTATTTGTTCCTCTTGTAGAAGAAGGACTGCTAACAGGTCCGATTATTTCTGAGATCGTAAAACATTATCTGGCCCCTTTAAAAGCAAAACAAATACAGACTCTTTTGCTTGCCTGTACTCATTACCCCCTACTTAAAGGGGTGATCCAAGAGTTTATGGGACCCGTTTGTAGACTCATAGATCCAAGCGTTAGTTGCGCATCTTTTATAAAACAGGTTTTATCTGAAAATGGTTGTCTTAATCTATCCGGTGATATGGGCAGCAGCCTATTTTTTACAACCGATGATCCCGATAAATTTAAAGCACTCGGCCCAAGATTTCTGGAAACAGGTATAGACGCTGTATCTAAGGCTTTATTATCGTAAGATCTACGGTTTTTTATCAGGATTTCTGTAGCAGTTGATTTTTTTAAAAAAAGATACTGTGTTTTCTAAAGAGATAAAAAAATTGTCGTGAAAATATTTAAATAACATGTTTGAATGATCTCAATACAACACATGCATCCTTATAGGGGTATGATATGACACAGAAAAAAAGGATTTTGCTGATTGAAGATGAAGAAGATATTGCCTCTTTAATCAAGCTGCAAGCTGAAATCGCAGGATATAAGTTACATGTAGAAGTCGATGGAATCAACGGTTTTAGGGCGGTTGAAAGGGAAAGGCCAGACCTGGTTATTTTAGATATCATGCTCCCTGGACAAAATGGTTTTGATGTATGTAGAAAAATTAAAAATCATCCAGAGTTAAAAACAATCCCTGTAATTATTTTAACTGCAAAGAGCGAAGAGCTAGACGTAGTGCTGGGATTAGAACTGGGGGCTGACGATTATATCGCTAAACCATTTTCCCCAAAAGTTCTGTTTTCTCGTGTGAAAGCTGTGATGAGACGAAGTAAAGAAGAAGAAGATCATACTCCTGCTTCTGTTCTTACATTTGGTGAATTTACTCTAGAGATTGAAAGGTATATCCTGAAAAAAGGAGATAAAGTCATTACAATCACTTTATCTGAATTTGGGATTTTAAAAAGACTGCTTTCCAATAGAGGTAAGGTCCTCACTAGAAATCAGTTGCTCGATGATATTCATAATGATGATGCCTTTATTGTAGATAGGAATATTGATGTGCATGTGGCATCTTTAAGAAAAAAATTGGGGCCTCATTTTGATTGGATAGAGACAGTGAGAGGAATCGGCTACCGGTTGAAAGATGAACCAACTGGACCCATAAAGCCTTTAAAATAGATCTGAGATCAGCTGGGTTGTTGTCCGATGTGTTTCAGAGATTTGTATAGACTCTAGAGGCACATGGGACAGATCAAATTCTTCAGATAAAGCGTTTTTAAGGTCTGCCAGTAGATCATCTTGTGAAGGAATAAACTCTTTGAGTTTGCATAAAAAGTTTCCATGGTCTCTGCCAGCTCGGTATGAGGGTGTTTTTTTTGGATGTTTTAAAGCCTGCATATGGCTTGTTTGATAGTCCCATAAAAATGATGTATGATGTAACCATCGATCTTTTCGGATGTATTGAGCGTTACCACCAAATTTCTTGTCTTCGAAAGCATAATCATTTTCTTTAAGAAGAAAATTCTTTGGGAATACCTTTTTGTAAATCCCTTCAGACCATTTCATAATTTTTTCTGGATAGGCAGGAAAGGGCAGGGTCTCTTTTTGGAAGATAAATGTAATGAAGAGGGTGTTCTCGTCGACAACAACAGTGCCTCCACCACTAAATCGTTTAATAATAGGGAGCTGAAGCAGTTTAGCTATTTCCAGATCAACCAGCTCGTGAATTTTCCCGGAAATGCCGATAACAATAGCTGGTGAGCTGCCCTTGTTAACAATACAAAAATTGCGTGTATCATTACGTAGAAGAGCTTCTTCTATTTGAAGTTGCTCTAAGATGGAACAGTCTTTATCGAGTTCAAGCCAATACAGAGTCATTCTATATAGCCAATTCCATGGATGAGCTCAAGTTCTATGGCCTGTATTTTAATCCCTCTAGGGGTGTTATATTTTAATAGGAATACTGTGCTATTGCCCATGGCGCTCATATCAATAATGTTTGTTACCATTGAACCGTCAGCTAGTTTTACGTATACTTTGTTTTGCGCTTTTTCTTTACGCAGGCAGTCAAATACTTCCTTATAGTCGCTAGCTCTTAACTTGGGGTCTATCGCCATTGAATTATGTTTTGCATTTGGCAAAAAAGAGCTCAGCTCGGCCTGAGTTTCAGAGGCGCCGATGGCCCCGCAGTATGTAAATATCATAGCAAAATATAGCAATCCTGTCTTCATGAAACACCTCCTTTTACGAATGATCATATATCGTTGTATTACCCTGTTGCTGGGCTTTTTTTAAACATTTTTTGACAGAATTAAGAGATTGATGGAATTGTTCATACGCCTCTTGCGTATCATCTGGCTTTTTATTAAAAGAGACGATCCCGATAGATATTGTTACCCTAGCCTCTTTTGTTCCAATCGGTATTGAAGTTTTGTTGATCTCTTTTCGCAGATCTTCTGCAATAATCTTCGCTGCGGTTAGAGAAGTTTTAGGCAAGATTAAAAGATATCTTCCCCTGCCTTGTGGCAAGAGGGCATCGAATTGCCGCAGGTTTTGCTCAAGAAATCTCTTTATCACTACATTTATTTTTTCAGCCTGAGCCTCTTCCAATTGTTCAATCAATTCGGCTATTTTATCGACCTCAATCATAAGGATTTGAGCTGGTGTATCTGATTTTTTAACATTTTCGATCGCACTCATTTCTTCCGTACTGAGCAGAATTCGATCGGAAAATAGATTTGTATTTTGCGGCATAAGGGGTGAGGATGGAATTTTTGAGGAGACAAGAGCGATTTTCTGAGATATCAGCGAGGAATTTTTAGCAACCGCCAGGCGCTCGTATAATTCTTGCTCCTCTAAAGGTTCTCTTAAAAAATCAGTGGCCCCAGCCTTTAACGCTTCTATAATAAAGCTTTTTCTTATGATATTTGTAATCAACAGGATAGGTTTTTTTTCTGTTTCAGCTGCTGTTCGGATCTGTGTACAAAAAGTAAATAGGCTCTCATCTAAGGTCTCTATATCTATGATGATCACCTCAATATCCATCCTATGTGTGTAGTCGATTGCAGTCACCCCGTAAGGAGTGTGGACTATGTAATAGCTGCTTTTACATGCTGTTTTAAAAAATTTTATTTTTTCAGCATCGGAGGTAATGAGCAGTAAAACAGGTAAAGAAGTATTTTCATGCATAATTTATTAAGGGATAGTTTTTTTCATATGTAGAAAAAAACCGATTTAAAATGCATGTTATTTTTTATATTTTGATATTAAGATTAAACGGGTGTGATTCTATTAAATAGTCGAGCCTGATTTACTAGGCTTTTTTCTATGAAAAACGGGTAAAAACTAAGCATTTTTTTTGCGCATGTACTGATAATTATTTATTCAAAATACAGGAAAATCACATGGGCCCAAAATAATAAAGGAACCATTTTTCTATAAATTCGATCTTTTTTCTGTTTTTTTCCTCATGTTTGTTTGGTTGTTGCGCCCCTGCTTAACAGAGGACTCAGGTCTAAATAGTGCCTTCCAGTCATCCATTCTTCATGAATTTTAAGTATTGCTCCGATCACCAATTGCAAAGCCGATTCCTTGTTCGGAAAAAATATAGCTACTCGATTGAGCCTCCCCATCTTCCGATTGATCGTTTCTATCCCATTCGACGTTCTGAGCTTTTTGCATTGCTCCCTTGGGAAGCGGTATACTGTTAATCCCTCTTGAATATCTTCTTTTAGCCAATGAGCAAACTCTGGCCCCTTCCTTATAGCGAGAGTTTGCTTTTGATCCGCTTAAATGAAACATTTTTTCTCCGTAATGAGATTATTTCCATCTTTTAGGTTTATAATTATAAGGCTTGAATAATTCTGTGAGAGTTCTTAGGGTCAAAATACGCTCAATTTCTCTATCTGTTGCCCATGTTTCTTCAAAGATTGATTGCCATGACCATTTGTCACAATCAGAAGGGGGGCAATCAGGTGGAGTTAAAATCACACAAGCAGAAAGCATTCCATCTACAACATCCTGTCTACCGCTATTTATTAACGAAACCTCTGTCGGAACAAGATGATGCAATCCTTCTGGAATTTGGTATATTGGGGCTTGACGTACCAGCTCAATTTTACGCAAAGGTCTTGTTGGACTAGTATGTCCATAAAAAAAGACCCCTGCACGTTGAGATATGCCAGTCACATGATCTAAACAATTCTTACGAAGAAGATACTCGCTTACGTTAACACTTCCCGGAGTCTCCATCTCCTGACGCATCAAGGTAAACATTTCGGGAGAAGAGCTCTTCCTCTGGATCCACTCATTTCTTGTCATCATATCCCAGCCGTCGGGGTTATCGAGTCGTATCGAATAAAGCAGATTTCCCTCAACAGCGAAGTGTATAAACTTTCCTTGAAGGCTTTTAACAAATGCCAACATATTTTCTATCAACTCTCTCGACCGTCTCCAGGAGGGACCATTCACTGTCTTTAGCGGACGTGACGATTCAAAGTGTTCAATTAGGCCTAATCTTGGAATCGATGATGGAATTGCGTGAACGTAACCTAAAACAGGTTTTTGGTCACGCATCCCCTCATAGGCTAACATCGCGTGTCCGACGGGACCCCCAGCCCAAAATCTTACAAAACCACTACTGGCATCGGGAGTACTGACCAAGGTAAGAGCCCAATCACGTTCAGTTAATGAGCACTCAGGATTTAAAACACTGACGCATTTTAAAAACACTTTAGAGATTTTAGCCGCAGTATCTCGAACTATTTCAACGCGAAAATGTTTTACATATTCATTCATTTCACAATGATCTTTGGCAGGTTTTATCACCTGCTTGCCATCACGCATGATTGTTTCGAAATGGGGTTGATTAAGCAAAGGGGAATGTGTCAAAAAGGCCTCTGTCATATCGGTCGGATCTCGCTCAATAAGGTGTGTTTGTGGATCGGTGGGATCAACAATTCCCCATACTGCTTCTGTCTCACCTGCTGGATTTGTGAGGACATTGATCCTTCCAAAGAGAGCAACATACATACCTGATCCCTCTTCGATTTCATAGACAAATTTTGGTAAAAAACAAGCCCCATTTATCGATCCTCTTTGCAAATTCTGCCGAATGGAGTTTTGAAATAGCTCAACTAACCTTGCTGCATAAGCAGGATCATACAATTGCGATGAAAACGTCCTCCTAGGACCTTGTTGTCCTTCCTTGGAAAATGCCCATTGGAAATGATCTAAACGAAATAAACACACATCTCTATTTACTCCGTCTACATTGATACCTTCCCACTTATGAACTAAATGTGGCGCTATTGCAGGTAATGCCATAAATCCTCCCGTTTTGGTTTGACGCGCAGGACATTATATCTTGGATAATTATTTTTTTAAATACAAAAAATCAAGATTGCTGCATTTTTGTTCGGTAAATTCTTTCAAAGGAGGATAAAAAGTATGGCTGTTACAATTGCTCAACAATATTTCTTGGATCCTATAGGGGGGCAGGTCTTTGCGGATCCTGTCATGAATGTGTGTGGTCATTCCTACAACAAAACCGTTTTGCATCAGTGGAAAGATCTTACGAAAAAAAATGAATGCCCTTTGTGTCGCACTGGTCTTCAGACGTTGATTGTTAATCTGCTGTTACAAAAGGCGGCAAAGCTTGTTTTGGACCCACCCTACAGGGAATACACACAAGTTGATCAAGTCACCGATGATGAACATCGGGAGATCATTGAGGGAGCGATTGCCCATATTACCAAACGTAGGGAGCAAGACCAGTGTGCAGCTATTCCTAGTAAGCTAGATCCTTATTTTGGGAGCGGTGCATTGACTAAATTGTGCGCCGAAGTAAGTGATGATTGTAGTTCTTCATGTTGTTAAAAGGAGGTTGTTATGGCTGTTATTTCTCGTGCATTGATTTCATGGAAGATTGATTGTGACCAAGTGGATCATCCGGCTGCTCCTGATGTAATCTCTGTGCATCAACAGGGCAAGGAGCTGTGTATTTGCGATACAAGAACACCGCAAGTGTCTCCAAGGTTTTCTTTAGGTAGCATCAATTCCTCATATGCTGAAGCGTTGTTTAGCTTGTTCAAAGAGGCGATTGGATATCATTTAAAAGAGACAAGACCTCAACAGGGTTGTTTTTTGCCTTTACTGTTTTATCCTGATTCTGCTGACATATCTGACCAGCTCGCCCTTTTTGGATATACGGTCAACCAAAGTCCACCCCTACAACGTTGGCGATGGGTCATCTGGAATGAATCCAGTGGCTCTAGCACTTCGTTTTTTGTCGAGGATACACACGAACAATTACGTTTACAGTCACTGCAAATGAGTGACTTATCCTCTTTACTTTTCCATGAGCGAAATCAACTTTTGGATATCCATGTTGCAAAAAATCCTGATGGTCAAATCAATACAGTGAACCTGCAATTTAAGCGTGAAGGTTCTGCAGGTAAAGACACTTTGAGTCGGTACCTGACCAATCCCATAGATCCAAATCACTTAATAGCTTTAAAGCGTTTAGGACTCGCTCCGGAACAGATAGAGGTGTTCTGCACAGAGGATGAACTCCACCATTTTCGAGCAGTGATGAGCTCTTTACAGGAGCTACCGCAACCTATGGCAAATAGGGTGGTCGATAATTTAGAGAAACTGTATCCAACCCAATTTCCCATTTTATTTAAAGAATTAGTCACTGCTCGTAAAGCCCGAGAGGGAGAAAACGCTTACCTAAGGATTGTGGAGGTACTACAACAACAGGTTAGCGGTCAAGATTATGCCAGAAAGGCTATAGCTGCTGCACTCAATGCCCAAGCAAAGAGTGATTCTAATGCGTATTTTTTGTTAGTGGGTCCAACAGGAGTTGGTAAAACAGAAATGGCAAAAGCTGCTAGCATCCTCAAAAGAGATCGTATGGCGCGGTTTGACATGGATCAATTTAAGGGAGACGTCGACTTCAATAAACTCTTTGGTTCTCCTGCTGGATATGTGGGATCCACAGATAGATCTTTATTTGCAAGAGTCATGGATTCCTATGTCCATAAAACTTCCACACGAGATGGTATCATTGTTAAAGAAGTGCGGGATGTAGTTGTTTTGTTTGATGAATTCGAGAAAGCTCATGAACAGGTCAAACAAGGCCTGCTTACTTTATTTGGTGAGGGGTATGTCCAGGTGCAACATACGGAAGACCGTAGAAATGTTGTTACCAAATATGTTTTTACCAAATCTCTCTTTATGAGCACTTCCAATGCTTATCAAGCACACATCGTTGCAGATTTTCAAAACATGATGTCTCCTCAACAGATTGCAGTTCATTTTACTGAGCTTAATGCGCAAGACCATCGTAATCCTCACAGATACTCCCCTGAGTTATTAGGACGGATACACATAGTTCCTTTTAGTCCAATCCCTAGAGATGCATTTCCAGAGCTAGTGCGCAGGAAACTTCCTTTTTTGCTGAAAAGCTTACATGCAAAAGTAGGTTGCGAAACTTTAGCGTTTTCTGAAACGCATCTCGACCGTATCATTCTTCACTTGTCAGAGGAGCTATACGGCGATGGGACAGGGATCCGTAGACTCTTGCAATATTTTGACCATACCATTTATCAAAATATCTGTGAACAATCGGAAACCTGGGGAAATTTTAAAGATAAAGAGATGACTATTATTCTCCTAGACCCGGGTCTTGGGATCGCATGCAAGGAAACTCTTTACGGAAAAACTGTTACAGAATATGAACCTATTCGATTAAGTCGCGGCTGATTTACTAGGCAGCCCAAAAATAGAGGGCCTTGATTGAGAGGCTCTTTATAGAGTAGGTTTGAATAGTTTGGCGATTGTGGACTAAATCCCATGGCTGACTTTAATCACAGCAAGAAGCGGCGGGCTCAGGTGTTTGTCGATACATAGCGACCATCAGTACAGAAATATCCGCTGGTGATACTCCTGATATTCTCGATGCTTGTCCAAGAGTACATGGATTAAATTTTGATAGTTTATCTTTGGCTTCGTTTGATAGGCCGGTAATTGCCTTGAAGTTAATCCCCTGGGGAATCGCTGTTGTTTCAATCCCTGCGAGTTTGGCAATTTCATTTTGCTGCCTTTCAATATAGCCTGCGTATTTTAGTTGCACCTCAATTTGCAGGTTAATTTCTTCACCATGATCGGTGGCGATATCGGGAAACTCTGTGATGAGTACCGCATATGAATATTCTGGTCTGCAAAGTAGTTGGGCAAGGGAAGTCGATTTGTTATTGACTTGGGTAAAATGTTTAGTCAAGCAATTGATTTGAGTCTGAATTGCAGTTGCTTTTTCTACAAGTCTTAAGTACCTGCTCTCATCAATTAGTCCTAACTCATATCCGTATTTTCTTAGTCGCAAATCGCAGTTGTCTTGTCGCAGGACAAGTCGGTGTTCTGCCCGGCTTGTAAACATCCGATATGGTTCCTGGAGCTCTCTAGTAATGAGCTCATCGATCATGACCCCGATATACGCCTCAGATCTTTTTAGAACAAATGCAGGCTTGCCCTGAACTTTTAAAGCGGCATTAATGCCGGCAATTAATCCTTGGCCTGCTGCTTCTTCGTATCCTGTTGTTCCGTTGATTTGTCCTGCAAGATAGAGTCCCGGTACCTGCTTTGTTTCTAGCGATGTATAAAGCTGTCCACTTTTTACGTAATCGTATTCAATTGCATAAGCTGGTCTCATGATTTCTGCATTTTCAAGACCTGCCACGCTATGAATCATAGCCAGCTGCACATCGAAAGGAAGGGAAGAAGAAATCCCGTTTACATAGATCTCTTCAGTTCCAAGACCTTCAGGCTCTAAAAAGAGTTGATGCCTTTCTTTATCACTAAATCTGACAATCTTGTCTTCAATAGAAGGGCAGTATCTAGGGCCTACTGACTTAATTCTTCCAGAATACATGGCTGAACGATGCAGGTTGGCATTAACGATTTCTTTAGTTTGTTCATTCGTATAGGTGATATAGCATGGCACCTGGGGCAGACCGGGACCTTCGGATGGATCATGAGAGAAACGGACGCCTGCGTCCCCATGCTGGGGCTCGACCAAAGAGAAATCGATGCTGCGCCGGTTGATTCTAGGTGGTGTACCTGTTTTTAGCCTGCCAAGAGAAAATCCGAGCTCTTCTAGATTTTTTGAAAGGCCCGTTGACGGCTTGTCTCCGGCTCTGCCTCCTGGGAACTGAGTCTCTCCAATATGTATGAGGCCGCGCATGAATGTGCCTGCCGAAATAATGACTGTTTTCCCAAGATAGCCAATACCCTCTAAAGTATTGACTCCAGATAATCGATCTTGATCAAAGTATAGGGATTCGATCGTTCCCTGTTTAATATGAAGACCTGGGGTTTTTTCCAGTCGATGTTTCATTTCCATCTGATAAGCGAATTTATCTGCCTGCGCTCTTGGAGACCATACAGCAGGTCCTTTAGAAGCGTTGAGCATGCGGAATTGAATGGAGGTTTGGTCGGCGACTTTTCCCATAAGACCACCTAGAGCATCGATTTCCCTCACCATATGGCCCTTAGCCGTACCACCAATGGCCGGATTACAGCTCATTTTTGCAATGGTATCGAGGTTCATGGTAAGCAACAGCGTTTTAGCGCCCATTTTAGCAGAAGCGTGTGCTGCTTCGCAGCCAGCATGACCTGCGCCTATTACAATAACGTCATATTCTTCGGGGTAATACCACATAAATAGAATCGGGGTAAAAATGAATTAGAGCCAGTATAACTAGCTCTAAAAATAGATGAAAGATGTAAAATAATTTATTGCAAACTATTTTTTGTGACGATCTCTTCTGCGTCTTTTCTTTCTTTTGTGCTTGGCAATTTTTGCTTTTCTTTTTTTCTTAACCGAAGACATTGAGATTCCTATTCTGAAATTGATATGTAAAAAAAATAATTATCAAACTTGGCGCCTATCTTAAAACAACTTTCATAAATTGTAAAGGGATAGATCTAATTGGTTGAGACCTGCCGTATTTAAATGTTATTTGAGATAAATCCAGCGACATCTCCTAAAAAATAATACACATAGATAATGTGGAATCTGCCAATTAAAGCTATCGAAAATTGAAAAATAAAATACTGGTTTCATAAAAGGTTTTTCCATCCAATCAACCAATGTGCAAGCAGCAATTGAAACGTATAAGCCTTTAGTGTTTTAAGCCTGGATTAGGAGCCTATGCATATCATCATCACCGTAATCCCTCCAATGCTGCCGATCGAAAAAATGCCCTTTTTCCATTAAAGCCTGAAGGATCTTGGCAAGTGTTTTAATTGCATCATTCTCTTCTTCTCCCTCCTTGAATGTTATTCGAATCTGTCGTCTTCTTTCTATTGATAGATTTGAATTGGAATTTGCTAGGAGCTCATTAATTTTGTTTATTGTCAGAAGAGCGGCATCTTTTAATGGCACGGTTGTTGGTTTCTCTCCTTGGTCACAGAAGGAGACCATCTCTTCTAAATCTAATCCAAGGGCATCTAAGTCCACTTGAATGGGTTGGCTAGGATTCTCTAGAATCCCCTTATTTTGATAAAATGTATTTAGTCTTTGATAAGTGGCCAGTTCTTCCAATCTTTGAGCTTTTATTTGATTAGCATGTGGGGAAGTGATTCCAAAACGATAAGCTTCAGCCAAACCAATATCTATTTGTTGTTCAGAGGATAGGCATCGAATTAATCCTCTACGGAACTGTCCCAGACCGAAAATGCCTTTTTTTGGATTGCCCCCTGCACCCATTTCTTCAAGATCGATAAGGGCAACACTTCTTGGACCTAGGAAATCCGGGGCATCATCGACTATAGGTATATTGCGCCATTCTACATCAGAAAAACCAGTCTTTGCGATGAATGTTGTTAATTGCCTGGCAGTCTCCTCCATTCCAGATAGCTTGGCGTATAGCTCTTCTTGTTTACTCTCTTCTTGCTGAATATGTAAACGTTCTTCGGCAATAAGAGCATGCCCCTGGACTTGAACTTGTTTGGCATGGGGGATTTTGAGTAGGGTGAGATTGTGGGCTAAACAGATTTTTTTGGCTTCCACCATATTTTCAAAACGCTCTCCAGTACGGTCTAATTTAAAAACAAGTTGTGGATCAGTTTGTAGAATAAAGACTTTTCTACTACACCATTGGATCTCGTTATCTGCTTGTTGAACTATAATTTTCGAAAAGAGTGTATTGATCTTGTCAATCGTTTCCTGCTTTATATCTATCCCTCTTTCTATTTTTTGTCTCACATTCATAACATGAAAAGAATGAGTCGACCTGAGTATAAATTTGATGCCCATCATGATTGCAGGCAAAACGAGTGTTACATAAGAGGCGGCTTTTAGAGCAGTAGTTAAAAGCCTTTGAGACTCTGTAAGCACGACTACCCCGTGAGATGTCAGTGTCCTATCACCTGGAATAACATAGGCTTTTTTTCCGCCAAGATAGAAATAATTATCTGCGGTCTCTAGTAAAGATTGGGTGTATGATTTTAGTTGATTGGCAAAGCTAATTGGGGTGAAGAAGTCTAGTTTCATCATGTTTTCTGCCGTTTTCAAAAAATTTTAAAAAAACTATCAGAAGCAAGAAAAAAAATCTAGTCCGTTGTAGCACAATGACAAGGCAGTCACCTTGCCATTGAAAAAAGGCTTGAGGACAGCTGATTCCTAAGGTGGTGAATACAAGCTCAAAAGGGAGTGAGTTGCTGAAATCAGCTTGGAGAAAATGCTGAAAAAGCTGCCTGGTTGTCATCTAGATTTCCAGATGAGGGCATCCCTCAATAGTTGGCAAATTGAGCTAGTTCTTTTCTAAAGGTCAGGTTAACACTCCCCAAGCCTCCATGACGGTTTTTAGCAACAATGAGTTCTGCCATACCGGGTTTGTCGTACGGGTCGTAATATTCCCTTCGCAAAAGGAACATAACGATATCAGAATCTTGTTCAATGGCTCCGCTCTCTCTTAAGTCACTCATCATAGGTCTATGACCTTGTCTTTCTTCTACTTTACATCAGAGCTGAGAAAGGCAGAGTATTGGAAGATTCAGTTCTCTTGCCAAAGTTTTTAACATCATCGCCTAAAAAAATAATAGACATGGATGATGTGGAATTTCCCGATTAAAGCTATCAAAAATTGAAAAAGAAAATAGCGATATTATAAAAGGTTTTTCCTGCGGACAGCCGACACGTAAGTAGAAATTAAAACCTATACGCTATTCATTTTTTAGGCTTGGATTAAGTAACCATCACCACCTACCCTCTCTAGCTGAAAAAGATATCCTTTTGTGACTAAAGCATTAATAATCTGGCGAAGCCATATTTGATTTTCTTCTTCTTCATTTCGGCAAAGAAAAGGCATCACAGGCACTTGAGAATAGCTGCTTATAACGTTATCAATATTCGTATTTAACAGAATTTTTCTTTGTCCTTTTATTGATTTATCTGCAGGAGCAGTTTTTATGAGCTCATTAATTTTAGCGATGACATAAACACAGGCATCTCTTAAAGACTGGGTTGTTGGTTCCCTTCGTCCGGTATAGATCTGTGCCGTCTCTTCTAAACCTAATCCAAGGGCACTTAAGTCCACTTCAATAGGCTGTCTACAATCCTCTAGAATCCCCTTATTTTGATAAAATGTATTTAATCTTTGATAAGTTTCCAGTTCTTCCAATCTTTGAGCTTTTATTCGATTAGCATGTAGGGAAGTGATTCCAAAACGATAAGCTTCAGCCAAAGCAATATCTATTTGTTGTTCAGAGGATAGGCATCGAATTAATCCTCTACGGATCTGTCCCTGCCCGAAAATACCTGTTTTTGGCCTTCCACTTGCACCCATTTCTTCAAAATCAATAAGGGCAACACGTCTTGGACCTGGGAAATTTGGGTCATCATCGATTATAGGTATATTGCGCCATTCTACATCGGAAAAACCAGTCTTGGCGATAAATGTCGCTAATTGTCTTGCAGTCTCCTCCATTCCAGATAGCTTGGCGTATAGCTCTTCTTGTTTACTCTCCTCTTGTTGAATACCTAAACGTTCTTCGGCAATAAGAACATGCCCCTGGACTTGAACTTGTGTGGTATGGGGGATTTTGAGTAGGGTGAGATTGTGGGCTAGACAGATTTTTTTGGCTTCAACCATATTTTGCAAACGTTGTTCATCATCGTCAAATTTGAAAATTAGTTCCGGCTCAGACCGAAGGCTAAAGACTTTTCTAGCATGCCATTGGATCGCTTCATCCTCTCGGTGAGCTATAAGTTTCGAAAAGAGTGTATTGATCTTTTCAATCGTTGCCTGCTTTATATCCATCCCTCTTTCTATTTCTTGTCTGACGTTAATAACATGAAAAGAATGAGTCGACCTGAGTATAAATTTGAGACCCATCATGATTCCAGGCAAAACGAGTGTTACATAAGAGGCGGCTTTTAGAGCAGTAGTTAAAAGCCTTTGAGACTCTGTAAGTACGACTACCCCTTGAGATGTCGGTGTCCTATCATCTGAAATAACATAGGCTTTTTTTCCACCAAGATAGAAATAATTATCTGCGGTCTCTACTAAAGATTGGGTGTATGATTTTGGTTGATTGCCAAAGCTAATTGGGGTGAAGAAGTCTAGTTTTATCATGTTTTTTGCCGTTTTTTAAAAAATTGTCAAAGACAGTATCAAAAGCAAGGCAAAAAAATCTAGTCCGTTATAGCACAATGACAAGGCAGTCACCTTGCCATTTAAAAAAGGCTTAAGGACAGCTGATTCCTAAGGTGGTGAATACAAGCTCAAAAGGGAGTGAGTTGCTTAAATCAGCCTGGAGAAAATGCTGAAAAAGCTGCCTGGTTGTCATCTAGATTTCCAGATGAGGGCATCCCGGAATAGTTGGCAAACTGAGCTAGTTCTTTTCTAAAGGTCAGGTTAACACTTCCGACGCCTCCATGACGGTTTTTAGCGACAATGAGTTCCGCCATACCGGGTTTGTCATACGGGTCGTAATATTCCCTTCGCAAAAGGAACATAACGATATCAGAGTCTTGTTCAATGGCTCCGCTCTCTCTTAAGTCACTCATCATAGGTCTGTGACCTTGTCTTTCTTCTACTTTACGTGAGAGCTGAGAAAGGCAGAGTATTGGAAGGTTCAGTTCTCTTGCCAAGGTCTTTAGCATCCGGGAGATTTCAGAGATTTCATTTTGCCGGTTCTCTGCTGATTTAGACAGGCCCGAGCCTGATAAGAGCTGCAGATAGTCGATGACGAGAAATTGTATGCCGTGTGTCTCTTTCATTCTGCGTGCTCTAGCTCGCAGATCAGTGATTTTAATGCCAGGCTGATCATCGATTACCATCGTCCCTTTTTGCATAGAATTGACAGCTGCTACCACCCTCTGAAATTCTGCTCCGTTTAACGATCCTGTTTTTAATTTGTCAGACTCAACCTCTGCTTGAGAACAAATCAGACGATGTAAAAGCTGCTCTGCAGACATCTCTAAAGAAAATATACCGACTGGGACTTCATTTCTAAAGCAGATGTTTTCTGCGATATTAAGGGCGAGTGCTGTTTTACCCATTGCAGGACGCGCTGCTAAAATCATTAAGTTCGATGGAACCATCCCATTGACCAATTTATCTAGGTCAAGGAAGTGGGTTGGAATGCCTGTGATCCCTGTATCATCAACCCCTTTAATCTGGAACGATTCTTGCTTTTTCTGCAGCTCTTTTAAATAAGGAATTTTACTTGTCGATTTAACCCCTGTAAGGATCTCTTTAATAAGGATCCCTCCATTTGAATTGACCGACTGTCCAATATTGAATAGTTTTTGTTGCGCTTCATCTAAAACAAGGGAGACATCTTGTGGGTTTTGCAGTGCATTTTTTTCTATTTCTTGGGCCACATGGATCATTCTACGTAGAGTAGCTTTGTTTTTAACTACATCTACGTATTCTTCGATATATGCTGAGGTACCCGCATATTGAGCCAAGGTGGTGACATAACTCACCCCGCCGACTGCTGAGAGCTTCTCTTGTCGTTTAAGCTCTTCACAGACTAGGTGGACGTCAGCTGGCTTATCTTGTTTGTATGCCGCCTTAAGAATCTCAAAGATAGTTTGGTGTTCGGTGAAGTAAAAATCGTAAGGTGATAAACCGTCAGCTGCGATATTTAAGCTATTAATGCTTGTGAGCATACATCCAAGAACCATCATTTCAGATTCTTTAGAATTTGGAGGGATAAGACCTTTCTGCGGGGATTCTTTCATTTTTTTACTCCAAAAAAAAAGCCTTGAATTTGCATTCAAGGCTGAATGGAAAGAGAGGGATTTGAACCCTCGGTACCCTTGCGAGTACGCGTCCTTAGCAGGGACGTGCCTTCGGCCACTCAGCCATCTTTCCAAGCATAGAGCTTGTCGAATTTTACCCGGTAGCTCTTTTTTTCACCAATCATTTATTCGAAATCTATTCAAGATAGGGTAAATAAGGGTGATCCTTCCCATGGTTTATGATAGATAATGGCTCGAAATAGAGCTGGGCTATCCACCCATTTCCAATAATTTATTAACTGGAAAGGGGGCTGATTTAGTCTAACGAGTGAGTGTAAGATACCCGTTTCCCATTTAGAGCATTCCAAAGACTCGAATGAATCGATCCATCTGGGTTCTGCACGACGATGCAATGTACGGGTAAGTAAACATTTTTAATATAACGTATAGCAAAATCGGTTCCAAAAGCTGCCTGCGAGATTTTATCGATTTGCCCTAGTGAAAACCGGTTGGCAATTCGATTGGCATGTTTTGAGGCTTGTGTAACAAGCCGCTCTTCTAAAATTGTCTCAGGTAGTGATTTAATCACAGGGTCTTCTAAATGTAGTCGGTAGCGATTGCCGATCTGTACTAAGAGTTTTTTTCTACGTAGGCTATCCACCCAAAGATCCATCACATCGTTTTCCACATGAAGGGCTTTTGCAAGAGTTTCTCTATCACAAGCCCCCCCCCTTTTAGCTAAGGCGTGGATAACTTTAAATTCATGCCTATCGGTATTGGCCTGGATGCAATCGCCAAAACCATGAGTTTTTTCCCATGAACGGGTATTTAACACCATCTCCCCATCGCACATATCCCATAGCATAACACTTTCTTCTGTTTTTTCTGAGGAGACATATTTCACATTCATCAGTAGATAAGGATAAAACCGTAGCTGGGGTTCTAAAAATTGATGTTTTCCGCTTTTGAGAAGTTCTTTTCTATGGGTTTCCATAATTTGATTGGCGCTGTATTTAATTTCAAGGGTGTGGAAAGAGCCGATATTCAAAAGGCTTTCCACCTTTTTTTTCATATCTGGCTTGGTATCACTCATGTACCAAGCTCCATAGCCCAGAGAACTCAGAATTCCTAAAGTCAACAGCCATCGCATAAAGATCGTCTCCTATTCTAGACCGAGTCTACTCCCTTCTGTTTTTTTATTCTATATAACTCCCTCTATCGGTTTAGTTGTTTAAAAAAAAAGATAAAATTTGGACAGTAGTAACCCGTAGGTCTTTTTTTAAGAAGTCTTGTGGTTTACTAGTAAATAAGGAGAAGAAGAATGATAAAGAAATATATTCTTGCGATGTGGCTTGCGTTATCCTCTTTGGGATTATACGCTGATATAGATGCCAATTATGAATTTAAAGGCCGTCATTTTGTCGCAAGCTATCTAAGTTGCGATCATGACAGGATATCGAATATAGAAGAGTTAAAAAAAGCATTTTTAGCAGCTGTTAATGCATCAGGAGCCACATTACTCGATACCGCAGATTACGTCTTTGCTCCAGATGGTCTGACTATGGTGGTCTTATTATCAGAGAGTCATGCAAGCATCCATACGTATCCAGAACATAATGCTTGTTTTATTGATCTATTTACCTGTGGCAGTAGTTGTGATGCAGACAAGTTCGATGAGGCATTGCAAGAGTATTTAAAGCCGGAAATCATTCATTCTACTTTATTTGACAGAAGTCAGAATGGTGTAGTAGATATCGAATAACGCTCTCATTAAAGGTGGACCTTGGGTCCACCTTTATATTTTCCATTCATATCCTTTTTGATCGATATACAACTTGAGATAGACGTCTTCAAATGCCTGAGTAAAAAGGGGGTCATCTAAATAGATCACTTTTTTGTTTTGAAAGATAGGTCGCATAAAAGGAGGGATTTCAATACCGTTCATTTTAAGCTGAGCTAGCAGAAGAGGGTCTTTGATGGTAAGATAGGATCCAAGTCTTTCTGCAATAACAAACTGGGTGGTTTTGTGTGTAAGTTTCATGTTACGCCTCCATGGCAGGAAGATCAAAATAAGGGGTGTAATAGCTAAAAGAAAAATATAAAAAATGCTTTTGTGCATGCAAGCTATCTCACGGTATAGATTGTGGTTTTTGCTTTTGAAGCAAAAGTTCTAAATCGGTAAGTAACCGCTCTGATAGCGCTATATGAATACCATTGGGCTGAGCCAGTAGAGATAATCGCAGGTTCATTTCATAAATGGACATTGTAGAGCGCCTAGCTAGCTCTTTTATAACATTTGCTCTTTGGATAAAGGCGATGATAGTTGCAGTTGACATCTCTAATTGAGCCATCGATACGGCAATTTGTTCTATCGGCAGCGACTCTATTTTTTGTTTTAACATATTAGATAGAGGAGCTTTTTCCACGTCTATAAACATTAAAAAATTCATAAACTGACTGTGGTATTCTGGAAATGAGAGGCTATTATCGATTTTTTTTATCTGGAGTTTGCCTTTAGAAGCTTCTGTACCTTCACTTTTATATACCAGGAAGTTACCTGGGTGGGCATCGGTATCATAGTTCACCCATATAAATAAGTTTGCCTCTTCAAAGTCTATTGGATCAAATCCATCTTGTATTTGCTTTGGAGTGTAACCTCTACTAAGCCATTGATAGATTTGGGAGCTCATAGGTATTGCATCATCTATATATTCTTGCACAGAGCATAGCTTTGTGTAATCCGCAGTGCCGATTTTATTATGAAGGGGATGGCTTGGATCCTGACAAGATAAAGTTAGGTCGTAAAAATGTTGGGATTGCATGATTTGCATAGATAACCTAGGCGTGATCTTTTCAATCCCTAGAATTTGTGCTACCTGATAGCAGAGAAGATCGGTTTGAGCTGATCGGTACAAAGGAATATGTTCTCGAGCTCGAAATCTATCGTTAAGAAATGGGCAAGCAAATGATTTGTGATTATTCAAACAAAGAATCTCTTCATCGATAGGCTTGATGATAAAAAGGGGAATCCGATCCTTATTATACAGGATATACGCCGCTCCAGACCCTTCCTGTAATGTTTCAAGGTGTCCTGTGGATAAAGCATTCTCGATTAAAGATCCAAACGGTTGATCTAAATCGCTCTGGATATATTCAGACCAATACTTTTTTTGCTCCCTGATTTCTTGTCTGCGCAATAGGATTTGCTCGATTAAATAGTCCGTTGGGATTTTTTGATTTTCTAAGTAAGACCATTCATGCCCAAGCTCTAGTAGCTCAAGACAGGATTCTTCATTTTTAATCTTTTTTGAAAGCTCAAATGCTGAGATAGTGGGGGATGTAGGCTTTATTGCTGCCATTTCCTCGGCATTGACCACCTCCTTCTCTATGTATTCTTGCAACGGATGGGGTGCCCTGAGTGATCCTTCAACTTTCATGAGGTTACAGTCTATTGATAGTATTTTGGTAATGAGACAAAAGCTCTGATGAAGTTTCTGTTAACCAAGATTCCAGGGGCTTTGTAATAGCGATCGTTTCTTCTTTTGCAGATACCCGATTCTTTAACATGGGCTCTTGTCGTATTTTTCCTGTATCTAGTTGAAAGGCCTCTGTTCCATAAAAACCGTAATTTTTTTTAATCACCGGGTCGTCATCTTTAATCCCATTAAGTGATCTAAAATAAATAAAACTTATGAGATTGTCGATCGCCTCTTTTGCAAGACCCATCTCTTTTTTATCCAAAAAATTTTGAATTGTAGGAAATACAAGGGTTCCTTTCCTTTGCAGTAAAAAGAAGGTGTCTTTTAAAGGAATAGAGTAGGTATGACCGAGGGGATCGGTTAATAAAGCCGTAAAAGGAAAATTCACAGATTTATCCATATGAAGAACTAAAATACCACTTGCACTCTTTAAAGAAGAAAAAGCGAAAGCATGACTTTGTTTTGTTGCTATAAAGGTTTGTTTATTTTCCGATTCAATCGGATCCCTTGCATTTGTTATTCGAGAAAGGGGGTGTTTGAGCCACCCTAGTCTGCGTAAATCAGAATGGAGCAAAGATAATTTTAAGACGTAGTTGCGATCTGCACTTTCAAATACAATCGATTGGTGTCCTTTGCCAAGATAAGTAAATGGCTGGTTAAAAATGTTTTCAATTTCAATAAGTGGTAGATTCGTGTTTGTCTCCGCATCCCAATCCCTATATTCGTTATGATTGGAATAAAGCTGCCAAATAGTAAACCCTTTATTGCATTTTAAGAAAAAATGATCCATTAACTTGAGTGAAAGGGTAAATACAATCAGTACAGAAATAAAGAGCTTTAGCAGGGTGTTTTTTTTGGGGCTATGCATTTGGATCCTTTAAGTTGGGTCTTTTATTTCTGAGATTTTGAGGCGTTCAAAAAAAATCCCTCCTAAAGGAGAAAATTCGATGTTTATTAGGTGATCTTTTTTTAGAAATGATAAATTCCAATGACAGATTGGAATAACAGGCATTTCCTCTAGAAAAAGGGCTTCGGCTTGATCGAGTAATATCTGTCTTTTTAACCCTGTTTGATATGCGGATTCTTCAAGCATCTTTTGGAAGGGTTCACTTTCCCATCCAGGGTAGTTCTTGACATTTTCTTTATGTTTAAAACGTTCTAAAATGCTTATCGGATCATAAAACTGAGCTCTCCATGTAGTTAATGCAAGGGTATAGTCTCTTTTAGAGAGTTTTGATATTAACTGTTTGCTCTCGATGCACTTTATTTGGATTGTAATTCCCAGACTCAGTCTTAGCTGTTGTTGAATGACTTGGGCAATTTTATGATGATTTTCGATATTTCCATATAAAAAAGTTATTTTTTCTAAATCTTTTTTTTCTAAATTTAGTTCTTTTAAAGCCTCATTCAAATGGGTTTGTGCTAGGACTGCGTTATTATCAGTGTATAGGATGCTTTTTTGGTGATTTTTTAAAATTGGGGGCACTGCACCCGTTGCGACGCTTGTTTGACAAGGGCTAATGTGTTCTACAATGAGTTGCCGATCGATTGCGTAGGCAAAAGCCTTTCTTAAATGGATGTTATGGAATAGAGATCCATCTGTGTTTAAAGATACAAATGTAGTGGCCGCAGCAGGGCTGGTATGCAGATCTCCCCGAATCATAGATGAGCTGACTTCTTCTGCAGGCAGGCTACAAAAAGGATTGCCGATAAAGTCGAGTTGTCCATTTTCATACATTCGCAGTGCTGTTATTTCACTTGGGATCAACTGTAGATCGATTTGATCTAAATAGACTTGTTGAGGGTCTCTAAATTTTTGATTTTTTATCAAAACCATATGATCTTTATGCTTCCATTCTACTAAAGCAAAGGGTCCATTGGTAATAAGTAGCGGTTCCCCCCCCCCAGGATCTGTTTTTGCGGTGCTGTCTATACCGCCTTTAACGGGGAAAAAAGTGCAAAAAGAAACTAGTTGCAGAAAGTAAGGGATTGGAGTGGTTAACTCAATCACCAGAGTCTCTGAGTTCGGCGCGAAAATGCTTACTTGCTCAACTGGGATATCCCCTCTTTTAGCTTCCAGTGCTCCTTTAATGGGATAAAGCAGGTGTGCGTTGGGTGCTGGAAAAGAAGGGGAAAGGATGTTTTTCCAGGCTTTTTCAAAATCATAGGCTGTCACTACTGTCCCATCAGACCAAAACGTTTTACCAAGGTAAAAGGTGTATCTTTTTTGATCGTTTGATACCTCTATTTTATGACTTTGTGCGGGTGACACCTCTGCGTTTGGATGCAGGCGTGTAAGACCTTCAAAGAGTAGGAATTGAAGTTGGCAGGATGTTGCATCACCCGCTGTTCGTGGATCGAGATCCATCGGTTCTTCAATGAGTCCCAGCCGCAATGTCTTAGGGGCCTGTGGTAGATGGTTCGGGCTCTGGCAAGATGTGTATAGGCTAATCATCGAAATGATAAACAGAATCCTACCCATAGATGCTCCGAAAAAATAAGGGGGTTAACATAAAGATAATTAAAGGCGCAGAAATACGAGAGCTCGTTGTTCTGCGCCCATAAAAGGTTAGTCTTTCATCGACAAAAGAAATTCAATATTGTTATTGGTTTTCTTAAGGCGTGAGGTCAGAAGATTTATCGCATCAAGCGGTGAGAGATCTGCGATAGCTTGTCTCATAATGTAGATTTTTTCGAGCTCATCTTTATGAAAAAGCAGTTCTTCTTTTCTCGTACCACTCTTAATGATATCTATAGCTGGGTAGGTTCTTCTTTCAGCAAGGCGTCTATCTAATACCAATTCCATATTTCCAGTGCCTTTAAATTCTTCAAAGATAACCTCGTCCATTCTGGATCCTGTATCAATTAGAGCTGTTGCTATAATTGTTAAAGAGCCACCCTCTTCGATATTACGAGCTGCACCAAAGAATCGTTTTGGTTTATGTAGCGCATTAGCATCAATACCACCGGTCAGGATTTTACCAGAGTGGGGCTGAACTGTATTATAAGCACGGGCAAGGCGGGTTAAGGAGTCAAGTAAGATGACTACATCCTGATGATACTCAACAAGCCTGCGCGCTTTTTCAATAGCCATTTCAGCAATTTGCACGTGTCTTTCTGGAGGTTCATCAAAAGTAGAGGAAATCACCTCTCCTTTGACGCTACGGATCATATCGGTGACCTCTTCAGGTCTTTCATCGATCAGAAGAACGATTAAAACTACGTCTGGATTGTTTACCGCGATAGCATTAGCGATATTTTGCATGATAATTGTTTTGCCAGAGCGTGGTGGTGCAACAATTAAAGCCCTTTGACCTTTTCCAATAGGAGCTGTCAGGTCGAGAACACGTGTTGTTAGGTTCTCTTTTGTCGTTTCCATCGAAAGACGAGAGTTAGGGTAAAGGGGTGTTAAGTTTTCAAACAGAATCCTTTCTCTAGCTTTTTCTGGGGCGCAGTTATTGATTTTTTCAACTTTGAGCATTGCAAAATATTTTTCTTTCTCTTTAGGAGAACGAATAGTTCCGTAAACGGTATCCCCCTTTTTAAGATCAAAACGGCGGATTTGCGCCGGAGATACATAGATGTCTTCTGCAGACGGAAGGTAGTTGTAGTTAGGAGATCTTAGAAAGCCAAAGCCATCAGGCAGAACCTCTAATACCCCTTCTCCTACCAGAATTTCTGTAGGTTGTTCTGAAAGCAATTTAACAACTTCAAAAACTACCTGAGATTTCGTCAGAGCTCCTAAATTTTTAAGACCTATATGTCTAGCAAACTGCGTGAGCTGGTCGATATTCATCCTTTGCAAATCTGCAATCCGAGTGATAGATTCAGCTTGTCTAGGTTCCGTCGTCATATGTGAGGAGGCAGGGATGTCACTATCGACGTCTTGGGTGATGTGTTGTCTGTCTTCTGGATTCATTGAAGGTTCTGCTCCTTAAATTAGGTTGAACATAATTTTGATGTAAGCTCAGTTACCTGAGCCCTAAGATCTTCTAGGGTGCCGTTATTGATAAGAATAAAATCTGATCTGGCTGCTTTTTCTTCCGGAGATATTTGTCGCATCATCCGGTCATTAAAATCGGCTTCTGATCGATTGTTCATATTATTAAATCGGTTTTTACATGTTTCGTGATTGCTAAGTACTGTAACTACTGTATCGAATAAGTTTTCTTGTTCTGCTTCAAAAAGTAAAGGGACCTCTGCTATAAATAATCTGTGGGTGGTTCCCTTTTTTGCTCGTTTGTATAAAGATTGAATTTCATGAAACACTGCAGGGTGGATAAGTTTTTCTAGCGCTTGAAGTTTTTCTTGGTTTGCAAAGACGAGTTTAGCGACTTTTTCTCGATCAATATAATGATTAGTTAGGATTTCAGGTCCGAGTAAGCGTGTAATCTTTTTTTGTAAAAGCCGATCATGTAAAAGGAGTTGATGAACGATTTGATCGGAACTTACGGTATAAGCGCCTAGATCCTTAAAGATCTCACATACTGTGCTTTTCCCTGAAGATAATCCACCAGTAATTGCAACTTTTCTCAAGGTTAACATTCCCCCCAATTTTTTCCAACGGAAATATCAACAACCAAAGGGACTTTCAGCTCGAAGATACTTTCCATGATTTGCTTTACCTCTTTTGATAAAACGTCGATATCGCTTTCATGGACTTCAAATACCAGTTCATCATGGATTTGCAAAATCATCTTAGCTTTTATCTGGCTATTAATAAGGTAGTTATGGACTTGTATCATAGCAATTTTAATTAAATCTGCAGCAGTGCCTTGAAGTGGGGTATTGGTTGCAAGTCTCTCGGCTGCTGCTCGAATCATCGGATTTTTGTTGTTAATATCTGGAATTGGTCTTTTTCTCCCAGTAATTGTTGAGGTATACCCGTATTGTCTGGCAAATGATTTGGATGATTCTAGGTATTCTTTCACTTTTGGGTATCTATCGAAATAGGTCTTAATAAACGCGCTTGCATCTTTCATATCCATTCCAATTTCTTGAGACAGGCCGTATGCTTGCTGTCCATATAAAATTCCAAAATTGACAGCTTTTGCTTGATATCGCATTTGTGAGCTCACCTGCTCTAGGGGAATATCAAATACTAAGGATGCAGTATATGCATGAATATCTTCTCCTTTAGAAAAGGCTGTAATTAAACCAGGATCTGCACTTAGGTGAGCTAAAAGGCGCAGTTCGATTTGAGAGTAGTCAGCAGAAAGAAAATAGCAATCGTCTGTTTGAGGAGCAAAGGCCTGTCTTATTTTTTTTCCTTCAGGACTGCGAATGGGTATGTTTTGCAGGTTTGGGTTCTGACACGATAGTCTTCCCGTAGCTGCCACCGATTGATTAAATGTGCAGTGAATCCTTCCTGTTTCAGGTTCAATAAACTGTGGTAGGGCATCAACATAGGTCGATCGTAATTTTTCAAGCGTTCGATATTCAAGAATCTTTCCAATAATCGGTGAGCGCTCTTGCAAAGATTCAAGCACTTCAGCGGAGGTTGAATAACCAGTTTGTGTTTTTTTAGGGGGCTTTAATCCGAGTTTTTCAAACAAAATTTGGCTTAACTGTTTAGGGGAATTTAAGTTAAAGACTTCCCCAGCCAGACGATAGATATCTTGTTCAATGACTTGGATTTTCTCTCCGATTTCTTTGGACATGATCCCAAGAGTTTCTTTATCTACATAGATCCCATTTCTTTCCATGTATAATAAAACTGGTATCAGGGGAATCTCTATATCATAAAAGACTGGCGCGAGGCTTTGCTCCTCGATTTGTTTGCTGAAGATTTTTTTTATTTGGCAGGTGAAATCAACCTCCTCAGAACAGTAGCGACTTAGCTGATCAATTGGCACATCGGTAAAAGATATTACATTTTTTCCTTTGCCAATAAGATCTTCTATTGGCTGTTTTGTAGTAAGAAGCTCCTCGAGCATAATTTGATCTAAATGATGCTTGGATATCTGAGGATGTAGGACGTAAGAGGCAAGGCATGTGTCAAAATTAATCGTGGGGACAGGTAGCCCTTCATTGAGAAGAACATGAAGGTCCTCTTTCACGTCATGACCATAAAAGCTTATGTGAGGTGAGTTTAACAACATTTCAAGGGCTGAAAGAACTGTCTGTTTTTTTATAGAGTCATGGCATGGAATATACCAGGCCTTGCCCTGCTGTATTGTCAGGCCTATCCCTATAATCTTTCTTTGCCTGTTAGTTATTCCACTGGTTTGAAGTTTAAGGCATACCTCTGATTCAGAGCAGAGGATCTGCATGCAATCTGCGAGTTCTTGTTCATTGTGTATGATTGAGTAAACGGCTAAAGCTGTCTGTTTTGAAGCTGTTGTAGCAGAGGATCGTGTATTTAATTCCATCTCTTTAAGAAGGGATAGGAAATTCATCTCTTGATACAACTGTTGAAGTCGGGGGGTGTCTTGAGGTTTTAAAAGAAAAAAGTTGATCTCTTTTGGGAAATCTATATCGGTTTGAATGGTAGCCAAGGTTTTGCTCATCAGAGCGATCTGCTTTTGTCCGATGACAGTATCTTTTTTCTTGCCTGTGAGCTTTTCAGGGTGGTTTAGAATGTAATCGAGGGTGCTGAATTCTTGAAGCAAAGAAGATACGGTCTTAGGTCCAAATCCTTCAAGGCCTGGGATATTATCCGATGCATCCCCTACCATAGCAAGGTAATCGATCATTTGCTCGGGTCGTACCCCAAAGAGTTCTTCAACCTTATGTTTATCGATCAGAAGATTATCTTTGCTTGGGTTAATGATAAATACTTTATCGGATACAAGCTGGCATAGATCTTTATCACTGGAACAAAGATAGACCTCTGAGCCATTTTCTTCAGCCCATTTAGCAATGCTGCCCATAGTATCATCTGCTTCGATTCCAGAAATTTGCAGAGTAGCAATACCTGCTAGTTCGCAGAAGCAGACAGCCCTGCCTATTTGAGGTAGAAGATCTTCAGGCATCGCTTTCCTGTGCCCCTTATATTCACTGTAAATATCAGTTCTCGATTTTTTATTATCGGGTCCATCAAATACAGCAATAATATGATCAGGTGTATGCTCTTTTAGTATTTTATATACAGAACGGATAAACCCGTATAATGCATTTGTTGATTCCCCTTGAGAGTTAGTCATGTTGCCGATTGCATAGTACGATCTAAAGAGGAAATTAACTGCATCGAGGATAAAGATTTTTTTCATGAATAGAGATGAAGAAAAGTGGTCTTTTTAGGGGAAGCTAAAAAGACCACAAGGTTAATTTACGGTTGATATAAGTAGAGTAGCTTTCCACTAAGCTCTGGATGCATATTTACTGTATCTTGTAGGATATGATGTATTTTCCCAGTAAAAAGTGGTGATTTATTATTTACCAAAGACGATAGTATTGACGTTGGCATTTCCAGCTGTACCACTTGGTAAGAAGCTGTTATTTCGATGTTAGCTGCCTGAGTAAGTTCTGTTAGCGCTTGCCCATAGCTGCTACCAGCCACATCGATGTATCCGAGATCGCAAGCTTGTTTAGCCAGATAGATTTGAGCGCCATACTCATTGATAAGAGTCTCTTTGTTAAGGCCCTTGCGTGAGCCTGTAACGATATCTACAAACTGCTCGTATAAAGCTTTGGTAATGTTCACAAGAGATTCATCCTCACCTGGTACCCATGGGCGAAAAGGATTGAGCATGTCCTTGTCTTTACCTTGCTTAATCGTCATCGATTTAATTCCAATTTTATCCATGACCTCAGAGAAGTTAAAAGTAGGGCCTAATATCACTCCCACAGACCCTATAACGCTTGGGGCTGTTGCATAGATTCGGTCGGCTGCTGCACAAATATACATCCCCCCAGATGCACACATTCCATCTACAAAAGCATAGACAGGGACTTTATACTCGGTTTTGTAATTCATCAGAAGTCTGTATATATTATCTGAATCTACTACGGTGCCCCCAGGAGTATCCATATGTAAAAGGATTGCTTTTACCCGGCTGCTTCTTAACACATCTTGTTGGGAATCGAGTAACATATTTTCTATGTTTGCTGCGTTAAGAGAATCTGTACCGATCACTCCGTGGATATTGATTCGCAATACAATCGGTGCTGATTCGGGAAGAATAGATCGGTTTCCCTTGGCATCGGCAGCGATTTTAATTTCACTTTTTTGTGGAAGAATGTCTGGGCTTCCAAACATGGATAGTCCCATCATAATCACAAATACTCCTATAATTAACCCTATAACGACGGCAAAAGAATTGCAAAAACATCTTGTAGCCGATATGAAAATTGATTCTCTGGTAAAATTCATAGATCCTCTGATAAGTAAAATAGAAATGCTATCTTTATAGATTTGATGCTGTTTTATGCAACATAAACCTTGACGGTCACCAAATCTTGAGAGTAACCTAAGTCTTTAAATGGAGTCAATCATGATAGCTTTAGCAAACATGAATTTAGATCTACCTGCCTCGTCTGATACAGCCTGGTTATGGGAGCTTTCTGTAGGTCTATTAGCCGTATCGATTATTTATTGGGTCTTGGCTATATGGATTAGAAGAGCTAGTCGGGAACTGCCTGTAAAAAAAAATTCGATGAAGGTCATTTTACTACTTCCGTTGAAGATCTTATTTATTGCAATCGGTCTTTATTACTCTTTATCTATTTTGGGTAGCCGCTTTGGTCTGGTTAGCTTTGTAGATAGTACCAGGCCTTTTATAAAAGCATTGCTTGTTGTCTGTCTTTCATGGACGGCGTTTCGATGGAAGAAAAGTTTTGTGTATTCCCTAAATGATAATCAGAAGATGATTTCATCCGGTATGGACCATACTTTAAGTAAGGTTTTATCGATTGTGCTATTTGTCGTTACAGTTATGGTCATTTTACAGGTCTTTCACTTAGATATTTGGCCCTTACTTGCTTTTGGAGGTATAGGAGCTGCAGCAGTGGGTTTTGCTGCAAAAGATGTGATTAGTAATTTTTGTAGCGGGCTAATGCTTTCTTTAACCCGTCCGTTTGTTTTGGGTGATCAGGTCATTATGCCCTCCTTATCTGTAGAGGGGCCTGTAGAAGAAATCGGTTGGTATTTAACAGTTGTAAGAGACAAAGATAAACGCCCTATTTATCTGCCTAATGCTATATTTGCCAACGCCCTCGTTATTAATAGTTCCAGGATGCAATATAGAAGGATTCTGGATGAGATTTATATTCCATATGCTGATTTTCATAAGATTCAGAAAGTTATGGAAATGATCAGAATGTTATTAAAAGACCATCCCCTGGTTGTAAAGGACATCGCTCCTTTGGTTCATCTGAATGGATTCAAAGCATCATCCCTTTGTATTTACCTCGATGTGTATGTAAGCCCAAGGCAGCTAGCTGATTATTTACAGTTAAAAGAGGGGGTGTATATGCGGATTTATGAAATTTTAGAAAGGGAAGGGATTAAGCCTGCTTGTAACAGCATTATGGCATCTTTTCAAGGGCAAACTACTCCTGCGACACCTTCAAACGGATGAATAGCTCGATAAATGCCAAAGACCCCATCACGATGAAAATGATGTACACTGAGGAGGGGAGAGAAACCTGTAGGCAAATGCCAATAAGGACTATAAATTGAAGCGCTGTAGAGGCCTTGCCCCAACGGATTGAGCGATATTCGTAGTTTTTTAAAGCACCGACAGACAGTAAATAGATAGCAAATAACATCAAAAAGAAATCCCGGGATACCATCGCAAACACCTGCCAAGTTTCTAATTTCGATTCAGAAAAGAGGATGGCAAGGGCAAAGTATACAAAGAATTTATCCATGGCGGGATCTAAAATAGCCCCAAAACGGGAAGCAAACTTATAACGTCTTGCAATGTAGCCGTCAATGCTATCGGTAATCATAGCCAGCACAATAGCAATAACACGGATGCTCGCGCTGCTAGAGAGGAACGCTAAAGCAAGGGGTACTCTTACCAGAGATAGGCTGTTAGATAAGTTGAACATTTTATGATCAATAGTTTGGTTCATTTTCAGTTAAGCAAAGACTTGAGTGTCTTTTAAAGTGATTTGTTATCCGCTTGGATACGCTTATTTTTCTTTAATTTATACCAGAATGTGGTAATTACCGTCACACTGAAAGCTATAAAAATAATGAGATTAAACGTTTTAACACCCGACCATATCGCTGCAAAATTTTGTCCGACAAAATAAAAAAGGGTAAAACAGGAGCTTACCCATAAGGTGCATCCTATAGCATCCCTTATCGCAAAAGTTTTAAAAGGCATTTTGCTCATGCCGCTTGTCATAAAAATGCAGTTTCTAACACCAAATGGGATAAAACGGCCGATGATAAAGGTCCAAATTCCATATTTGGCATAAAAGTTCTGCATTTTTTCCAATTTGGATGGGTGAAGTAATTTCGAAAACAGTGGGGTACTTGAAAGTTTATCTCCTGCAAACCTCCCAATAAAATAGGAAATCCAAGCTGAAAATATACATCCAAAGAGGACGCTGCCAAAGAGCCAAGGGGCATTTTCTTTTGCAAAAGAGGAGGCTAGAACAGCACTTAAGATTATCACCACATCTATGCTAATCGGTACGTTACAGCCTGCTAATAGTAGAGCTATAAAGATAACCCAATGCCCATGGCTTGCATGATCGGTAATAAACTGGATTAATTGTTCCATAAGACTCTGCTATTTATTTGTTCTTCTATCCGTTTTGAGAAATTCTGTACAGGGCCGTTTATCAATGATTAAGTTGCTGGGCTCTCTAACGGATTGAGTTGAGATCCTTTCGCATCTGAGGTTTCATCAGGGACAGGGGCTGCTTCAATATTTGAGGCAAGAGCATTAAATTGTTTGCCAAGAGCCTTTACTGCCACCATCCAGGCTCCTATGACTCCGAAAAGTAAAGCAGCTACATAGGGGGTGCTTAACGCAACTGTTCCTGAAAACACAAGCAAGCCTTGGTGGATTACAGATCCGCCAGATTTACCTAAACGGGATCCTACACCATCTATTGCAGCTTTTCCTTTCAGCTTACTTTCCTTGGACAGGGGAATGAATGCAATTTCTTTTGTTGCATCAAAAAATGTATATTTCGATGCTCTTGCTAGACAGTTTTGCATAGAGCCGAAAAATACGCCCGCCGCTAGGGGGGTCGCTCCAAACCAAGCCGCAATGCTTCCAAAGCTCGTATCTTTAAATAAGATAAATGAGAAGAATCCTATCCCTGTAGTAATCATAATTAAAGGGGAAATAAGGGCATTGGCCTTCCAGCTAAAGCGGCGGATCACAAGACCTAAAATAAAAATACTAACAATTGTGGCTACAATCCCTCCGGCTGTGAGGACCTGACCCATATAAGCATTAAATTCACTTGGGTTGGGGCAGAGTTGTCTCATTTGATCTTTCCAGACAACTTCCACTAGATTGATCGCGATATTATAAGTGACCACAATGATCGAAAGACATACTAGATACTTTGATTTAGCCAGATACGCAAAGTTTTTGCGTAGTCCCATTTTAACTTTATCTTCACCGTGATGTTGATGGTACGTTTCAGAGTTGTATCCGTGACCTGTTTTATGAAGATATCGGAAACACGCAACAGAAATCAAAGAGGTCAAAATAACGATCATATTTAAAAAGAATATGGCCTGGCCCCATGCATCATTTCCAAAAAATGCGAAGAGTGGGTTGAATGCATTTTGGGATAGTACTGTTACCATGTGACCAGCTGCTATACCTGAGATGTTAATGGCAATACCAAGAACCCCATAGTAACGTTTTGCATCTTTAACAGAAGTAACGTCGTTGGCAAATCCCCAAACGAGCACAGTCATAATAATTGTACTCCACATCTCTGCCATTACGTAAAATGCTGAATAAGTCCAGTTTCTAAAAATTGCAATTAATCCTTTAAGTCCAAGGGGGAGATGAGATTGAATGATGTCAGCCATTTGATGAGGGTGTAGGGTCTCTTTACATGGGTATAGGACGAGGCTAAACAAAAGAAAAAACGCGATGAAAATGCTCATCATGACGTAAAACACTTTTTCTCTGCTGAGTTTGTTGGCAACTCTTGTAAAAATAAATGTAAAAAGGAAGGCCATCGGAAGGATTGCCCAGACTTTTAAAAATGGGAGCGCTTCAGCACCTGAACCGGGAGCTGTTACGACTAAAGCATCTTTTGTGATCCGGAGCACGCTATAGTTAAAGCCTACAAAAAAGAATATAACAATCATAGGTATGAACTTTTTGAGTTCAATACCATGAATAGGCCATAAAAAAGACCGAATCGGCCCAAATGCCTTAGAGGTATTATTGTTAGATATAGACATGTATAATCTCTTGAAAAAAAGTGGGGGTGACGCGTGCTGGCGCGTTAAGCGTCAAGCAAAGATCTAGATGCTCAAAATTTGGCATTTATTGGCCTTTGTCATGTGGTTGATGACGATCCTTAAGAACACCTTTAATTATAGCGATTTTGGTTTATTTGACAACAAGATCTTATAACTCCTTAGTGGGATAATAATTTTTTAAAATTAATTTAGATGGTAATTTTAAAATTTAATTACATAAATAAAATTTAAAATTAACAGAAGTAAATTATTTAAAATAAAAACAATTTACATGAATAGGATGTTTAAAATCTATTCTTTATTAGACAGAGCATCTATTCCAGGAAGGGTCCCAAATTCAATAAATTCTAATGTAGCTCCCCCTCCAGTTGACAGATGACTAAACTCCTGGCCGATTCCGAGCTTATCGATAGCGGCTAACGAATCCCCACCCCCAATCACTGAGTTACAGGATGATATAGCTCCAATAGCCCTTGCAATAGAAAAGGTTCCAATCGCAAAGGGTGGAAATTCAAATACCCCAAGAGGGCCATTCCAAAAAATAGTTTTGGCATTTTGTAATAATGTGGACCAATGCGTGCACGTATCAGGACCGATATCCATTCCTTGCCATCCAGGGGGTATATTCTGGCCTATCTTTATGACTTGAGTTTGTGCATCAGGATTAAATGCATTTGCAATAACAAGGTCAGTTGGAAAAAAAAGTTCTATTTTCTTTTTATGGCACTCATCGATAAATTCTTTTGCTTTGTTGATCTGAGGTTCTTCGTATAAAGAATCGCCAATTTCTTGACCGATGGCTTTTAAAAAGGTGTAACACATGCCCCCTCCGATAAAAATCCCCTTTGTTTTTCCTACAAGCGCTTGTAATGCACCTATCTTAGAAGAGACTTTGGCTCCCCCTATAATCCCATAAAAAGGTTGGGTGGGATTGGCAAGGATTTTGCTTAAAGCATTAATTTCTTTAACCATTAGCAGTCCAGCTCCCGATTGGTTTGGAAAATACTTCGCAATAATGACCGTTGAAGAGTGTTTTCTATGAGATGTTGCAAATGCATCGTTGATATAAATATCACCATGACGTGCCAGTTGCTCTGCAAAAGAGGGATCTCTATCTGGCTCTTCCTCCCCTTGGTAAAAGCGGAGATTTTCGAGTAGAATGATTTGTCCCGGCTGAATCCTTTGGGTTAGTTTTTCTGTTTCTTTTCCAATACAATCAGGAGCCATTGTTACTTGCTTACCAATTAAAGTAGATAAAGCCTTAGCACAGACCGATAATGAGAGTTGAGTTTTTTTGATTCCGTCAGGTCTGCCGAGGTGGCTCATTAAAATAACCGATCCCCCTTTGTCTACAACATATTGGATAGTCGGTAGGCAAGCTCTGAGCCTAGTGTCATCGGCAATTGATCCATTAGAGTTTAAGGGCACGTTGAAATCAACCCGTATGAGGACTCTTTTATTCTCGAGATTAAGATCGGTGATTTGTAATTTTTTCAAATGGACTCCATAAAAAAGAATCGGTGTTTTTATCTGCGCAGCAAGTAACTGATCGGTCTAGGCAGATTGTGTCATATTAACCGGTTATTCTTCTTTCTGTGTAGATTTTTTTATCTTGATAGAATGTGATTATAGGGAGCTATTGCAATGATGCACTCATTATCATCTTGATTAAGAAGGGAATATTCAAAATTGATTTTTCTAATTATAGAGCCAATCGGTGTGTGTTTGCTAACGCCTGATATGCAAAGCATTGTAAAGAGGCCTTAGGGGGCCTCTTTTTAGAATAAATTAAAGATTTGCAAACGGGCTTGCTACTTGACCAAACTGCGTACCCTGTTTTCTTTTTTTCAGCTCTGTTTTTAACGAAAACATTAAATCTTGATCGAAGTCTTTATTCACGGCCCAACGAAGGTATTCGACTGGAATTTCTGGGAAAGGACGCCCTTTGTGTTTACCAAGAGGCATCGTTTTTAAAAGAATAGGCTTTAATAGCCGCTCTTGCAGCTGCTCGGTGGTTTTAAACTTAGTCGTAAGAAATTTAAAAACCTCGATATTGACCATTACATCGCTCATAGCCCTATGTGCACCTTCGGCAGGGATATTAAAATGCTCTCTTAGCTTTTCTAAAGAGTTGGTTGGGCTCTCTCCGTATAATCTAGCAAGCCTGAGCGTATCGATATATGGGTGGGTGGAGAGATTAGAGTGGACCCCTGCTTTTTTCGCCGCTTGCGACAGAAACGCAATATCCATTGTGATTCCGTGACCTACAATGATGTATCTGCCGATAAAAGAAAGGATTGTAGGTAGAACTTCTTCGATTTTGGGTTTTCCCTTTACCATCTCATCGGTAATGTGATGGATTGCCATCGATTCTGCAGAAATAGGAATGCCGGGATCGATTAGAGTTTCAAAGCTTTTAAGCACCCCTTCACTGGTAAAAATAGCAGCTGCAAATTCTATAATTCTATCATTTTCAGCATCCAGACCGGTAGTTTCACAGTCTAAACAGATGAACAATTCTTTGCTTATTAAACCCATGAAGCTCTCTTATGTTGCCAGTTGTTGAAATTTTTCTCGCAGCTCAAGTCTGCAATCGATGTCTTTTACAGAGTAAGTGATAAAGCCAAACGGTTTTTCTGAGTAGATGCTTTTAATCGCTTCAATCAGTCCCGGTAGAGCGGCTTCTTTCTCTTCATCTTTAAGTTTGTCGGCTTTTGTAAAAATAAAAAATAGTTCTTTTTGAGCAGACACAGCCCATTCGATAAAGTTTCTATCTTCTTCTGATAATTCTCTGCGAAGGTCGATAAGAAGAAGGATCAGCTGCAGCTCTTCCCTTGTTGTCAAGTAGGTTTCCAATGAATCAGCCCAGGTTTTTTTTATCGAATGGGCGACTTTTGAAAACCCGTATCCAGGGAGATCGACCAAACAAAGGCGATTATCTAATAGATAAAAGTTAATCGTTTGTGTTTTCCCGGGAACTGAGGAGGTTTTAGCTAGTGATTTGACCTGCGTTAAATGGTTAATCAGAGAGGATTTGCCAACGTTAGAGCGGCCAACGATTGCAATTTCTGCTATTCTTTGTTTGCCTTTATGAAGAACTGGATAATCTTTTGGTTCCACAACAGCGCGTAAAAAGGATGTTTTTTGAAAATCTATTTTTTTCATGCATTCTTCCGTTGTATAACGATAGCTCTTTCGTTAGGGCTTGTATAAGACAGTTGTACATGGATGTTAGCACAGCTAGTATAAGATAGTGCTCGATCTGGCCATTCAATCAAAGAAATTGAGTTTGAGTTGATATGGTCGTTGAGCCCAAGCATCAAAAACTGCTCCTGGCTTGTAATTCTATACAAATCGAAATGATGAACTGGTGTCTGGCTGGGATATATATGCAGGTAGGTAAATGTTGGGCTAGAGATTTCATTTTGATCGATGAAGCAAAGGGCTGCAATTAATCCTTTGATAAAGGTAGTTTTACCGGCCCCTAACGGTCCCTCGAATGCAACGATATCTCCTGCTTTGAGGGAGTTAGATAGTTTTTTTGCGATCTCTATCGTCTGCTCTGGCGAACATGAACTGTTTGTGGATACAGAGTCTATAAGGGTGTCTTGGCAGTTGTCTATCACTCGTCGTCTTTATCTTCTTCAAGCCACTGGTCAAGATAAGTGGAAAATTCATCGAATCCAGAGAGAGCTTCAACAAACGAAGAAATTTTGCTTTCCTCTAAATGATTTTGGATAAATGAGAGGAAAGTCTCTTCGATTTGGAACTTGTTTTGGTTAGGGACTTCTAGTAAAGGAATCGCCTTAAGCTGTGATTTAATAAAGTCTTCAACTACGGTAGCTTTGTTGTTAAACAATTTGCCAGTTACAACAGATGAAAATACAATTTTAGTGATTGGATCTTTCCTTCTGACAATATAATTCTTAATTACCTCTGGATCTTCGGATACAAAAAAACGTTTCACCTTCAGTCCACCTACTCGCTCTTTATTCTCTGGACATTTTGATACCCAGTCATAAATTGCATCTTGTGGATTTGGGTGAGTATTGTCTCCAAATACCTTCCCAGTAAATGGGCAAATATAGACTTTTTTCGTCAGCTCATTAACCCCTTGAGGCCCAGTTTGGATCTTAATCTCTGTTTCACGCCAAAGTTTACCTTGATCTTCAAGATGCTTAATTAGAGACTCTTGGCTTTGATAGATCGTTTTATCTCGAACAAACAAAACTGGCTTACAGTTGAACTTTTTTTCTAAAAAACAGAGGTAGGTGGTGATCAGGTCTGCTTTCTTATTTTTTTGTAAGAAGCTGGATAGCTCATCTTTAAGAGTCTCTGTAATCACAAGCGATGCCATTAAAACCTCTGTTATTAGTAAGTACCCTTTTCAGGGCAGTGGTTGAGATTAAAGGATTGGTGTAAAGATGATAGTCTACATTACAAAAGCATTATTCATCAAGCTTTTAACTGGGTGGTAAATTCAAAAATAAATTTATTTTATGAATGCAAAAGCAAATCCCCGCTTTTAAAAAGATCGATTGATTTGCCAGTAAAAAAGTGTTATCATTCTCTAGATCATAAAGTACTGCGGATGTCATTTATCAAATAACGAGGAGAAGATCCATGTCCTTACTGTTAGAAGATAGCCTTGCTCTCGAAGAATTATTTGTAGAGGGATACGAAAGGGTTATTAAGATTCAGGATGCAAAAACAGGGTTAGTAGGAATTATTTGCATACACGATACGACCCTTGGACCAACTCTTGGGGGGACCAGAATTTATCCTTATGCTTCGTTTGATGAAGCTCTCTTCGATGTGCTCAGGCTTGCCAAGGGAATGACCTATAAAGCTGCTATTGCTGAATGTGGTCTAGGCGGAGGCAAAAGCGTAATCATTTTAGATCCAGCAAGAGGAAAAACTCCTGAAATGCTAGCGGCTTTCGGCAAGGTCGTTCACAGTTTGCAGGGGCTCTATACTTGTGCCGAAGATGTTGGTTGTAATATGGATGACGTAGCAATGATTAGTCGTTCTACTAAATATGTGACCGGCCTGCAACATGAAAAAAGCAGCGGTAACCCTTCTTATTTTACAGCTTGGGGTGTATATCGAGGTATTCAGGCTGCATTAAAAAAAGCTTATGGAACAGAATCTGTACAAGATAAAACGGTTGCCATCCAAGGTGTTGGAAGTGTTGGAGCGATACTTGCTGACCTGCTTTTCTGGAATGGAGCTAAACTAATTATTACAGATGTAGCTAAAGAAAGAGCTCAGAAAATTGCTAAGCAGTACGGTGGAGTATATTGCAATCCAGAAGATATTTGGTCAGTTGAATGTGATGTTTTCTCTCCTTGTGCTTTGGGTGGTATTCTTAATAGCGCCACTATCCCTCAGCTAAAATGTAAAGTTGTAGCAGGAGCTGCCAATAATCAGTTGCTCACCGAGCGTGACGGCGATGAACTTATGAAGAAGGGGATCATTTATGCTCCTGATTATGTTATTAATGCCGGTGGATTAATCAACGTAGCTGAAGAAGTCACAGTTGAGGGTTATAGTCCTGAGCAGTCGAGAAAAAAAACCGATCGTTTATTTGATCAGTTAACTAGCATTTTTGATATTGCTGAGCAAAATGAATGTTCATCCAACCGCGCTGCCAACTCTCTTGTTGAATACAGGTTAAAGTATAAAATAGGCAGACGTGTTGAAGCGCCCTGTTATCACCACGCTCAGTAAATCAAGGATTTGGCATGCAGACAATCATCGAGAGGCTATGGGGTCTTTTAAGCAGAGCAATATCCCAGGCTTGGCAGCAGCAGATCTCTGAGGGCAGCTCTTTATTGATTCCTGAGATTACTCCAGTGGCTCAAGAACAATTCGGTCACTACCAGTGTAATAATGCACTGAAGCTAGCTAAGGAGCTGAAAAAAAATCCAAAAGAGGTCGCCGAGGCTATAGCCGTCTGTTTGCGCGGCTATCAGGATCCTTGTTTGAGCTCTATTGACATTGCCGGTCCCGGCTTTATCAACCTCACCCTAGATCCAATTTTTTTAGCTCAGCAGATCCATCAGATTCTTTTAGATCCCCGTTTAGGGGTGCCTCTGCGAAAGCATCCTCAAAAGGTGATTGTGGAATTTTCTTCTCCCAATATTGCTAAAGAACTTCACGTAGGACATCTGAGATCTACTATTATCGGAGATTGTCTAGCAAGATTATTTGAATTCCTAGGACATGATGTCATCCGCCTTAATCACGTCGGAGACTGGGGAACGCAGTTCGGCATGCTCATCGCTTTTCTAAAAGAGTATCAGCCTAAAGTGTTAATCGGAGAGGAGCCTACTAATCTTTCTGAATTAATGCAGTGGTATAAAGAGTCTAAAAAGAAATTTGATGAAGATCCTGAGTTTAAGACCAGGTCCCAAAAAGAGGTCGTTACATTGCAGGGGGGAGATCCAGGATCTCTTAAAGCATGGCAGATGATTTGTGAAATTTCTCGCCGGGCATTTCATGCAATTTATTCTCTTATGGATGTATCTTTAGTTGAACGGGGGGAATCTTTTTACAATCCGTATCTTGAGGGGATAGTCAAGGATCTTGAGCAAAAAGGGTTAGTGACGATTTCTGGCGGTGCTAAGTGTGTCTTTCTTGAAGGTTTTTTTACCAGAGAAAGAGATCCACTACCGATGATTATTCAAAAATCGGATGGTGGGTATAACTATGAAACAACGGATATGGCCGCTTTGCGCCATCGAGTAGATGTCGAAAAAGCTGATCGAATCATTTATGTTACCGATGCAGGGCAGGCTTTGCATTTTGAGCAAGTCTTCCAGGCTGCCCGTAAAGCTCAGTATTACGATCCAGCACGTGTACAGATAGAGCACGTTACATTCGGGGTCGTACTTGGTGCCGATGGTAAAAAATTTAAAACTCGCTCCGGTGCTACAGAAAAATTAATCGATCTTCTTTTTGAGGCTGTAAAAAAAGCATCTGAAATTGTAGCTGACAGGCTCCCAGATATGAGCGGGCCTGAACAAGAAGAATTGTCTCGAACTCTAGGTATCGGAGCTGTTAAGTATGCAGATCTTTCATGTCACCGGGTTAAAGACTATGTGTTTAGTTACGATAGGATGCTCCGTTTTGAAGGCAACACTGCAGCTTTTTTACTTTATGCATTTGTCCGTATTGAAGGGATTAAAAGAAAGGGAGGAAAAGACATTTCTCTAATTCTTAATTCAGCCCAAATTCAGCTCACCCATCCCTCAGAAATCTCTTTAGCGCTTCATATCAGACGTTTTTCAGAGATTTTAGATATGATGGCAAAAGACCTTCTTCCCAACCGGCTGTGTGATTATTTGTACGCTTTAGCAGAAAAATTTAATGGATTTTACAGGGATTGTCGGGTTGATGGGGTTCCAGAAGAAAAAAGCCGCCTTCTGCTTTGTGAGGCTGTCTCTCGCATCTTAGCTAAAGGATTGAATCTCTTAGGACTGAAGACTGTTTCAAGAATGTAGAGGCTTTTTTTACAGTATTCGTGTTTTACACGGCCTGCCGGCTTGTTCTCTTACGTATCTTGGAATGGCGTAGCCCGGCATTTGTTGGGTGAGCTCTTCAATTAGATGTTTACCCATCTCCTCAGTTGTCTCAAAATGGGCTGCGCCCTGGGCTTTATCGAGTTGATGCAGATAATAAGGAAAGATTCCATTTTCGATGAGTTTTTGTAATAGCTCTTTCATTGTCCTTATATCATCATTTACCCCTTTGAGTAGAACTGATTGATTGAGAACAGGTATCCCAAGCTTGCGAATTTGTTTTAAGCGGGCAAGGACCTCTTCATCCAGTTCTAAGGGGTGATTGCAATGGATCACAAAAAAAACTTGTTTTTTTAATGACTCAAGCAGCTCTAAGAATTCTTTATCTATCCGCTCAGGAATCCCTATCGGAAATCGGGAATGGAATCGGATGATTTTAATATGTTCTATCTGATTTAGCTGATTGAGTAATAAGGATAGTGTTTCATGACCAAGAGATAGGGGATCTCCTCCGCTCAGGATAATTTCATGGAGGGAGGGATCATTTTTTATGGCGGCTAATTCATCAGCAAAGTTTTTAACGTCTACTTCGTAATTAAAATTACGGCGGAAGCAGTACCTGCAGTGCATAGCGCACGCACTCGTTGTAATAAGAAGGGCCCGTCCGTTGTATTTATGTAATAATTTAGAACACTTCCTTGATAAGTTATCTCCTACTGGGTCTTGTATGAAGCCTTCTACTATCTGATTTTCTTCGAGGGTGGGGATAAATTGCTTAATAATTGGATCGTCTAAATTATTTTTTGAAGATTTTGCAGCTAGTCGATAGGGAAGGTTTAAAGGGAAAAGGGATCGCTCCAGGATCTTTTCCCTACTAACTGTATCGAGCTCTAAAAAGTCAGCTAATCGATCCCAGCTGGTAAAGTTTTTTCTAAGCTCAAGGCGCCAAGGAGCTGGGGTGTGTATAGGTAAGGGCATAATATGGGGTGGAAAAATCAATAATAGCCTCCAAGCTTAATGGAAGATTGGAGGCAGAGTCAAGGGGTTTTAAGCAGGACTTAATCTACAGCGTTAAGAGGTTTTTTTAACAATACCTGTTCTTTTTCTGTGTTACGTACCAGTTCTCTTTTAATATTTGCTTGAACACCTGCAAGCTTTCCGACTAAATTTTCATATCCCCTGTCAAGGTTATGGATATTCGAAATTGTACTCTCATCAGGTGCTAGTAGGGCCGCAAGAACGTATGCAAAACCTGCTCGCAAATCAGGTATAGCAATATCTCTTGAGGAAAGAGGAGTAGGTCCTTTAACTATTAAGCTATGGTAAAACTCTTGTGATTTAAATCTGCACTCTTTACATCCAAGACAGCTCGTTGAAAGCTCTAGATCGGCACCCATGAGTTTAAGTGTATCTGTATAGCCAAATCGATTTTCATATACAGTTTCATGAATAGTTGAGAAACCTTGTGCCTGCGTCAGTAGAACGACAAAAGGTTGTTGCCAATCGGTCATAAACCCTGGGTGTACTTCTGTTTCGATATGAACTCCTCCTTTTAGAGGACCTTTATAGAAGAATTCAATCCCATCGTTGCGAATATGGAACCCTGCATTTACTTCTCTGAGCTTATTTAAGAAGGTGATCATATGTTGATGTTGAGCGCCTTCAACAAATATTCTCCCCTTAGAAGCAATTGCTGCCATACCAAAAGAGGCAGCCTCGATTCTATCTGGGATAACAGAATGTTCGACTTCATAAAATTGTTGCGTATGTTGAATCCGAATGGTTCTGTCTACATCAAAAGAAATCATAACCCCAAGTTTTTGAAGAAATAAAACAAGGTCGAGGATTTCAGGTTCAACAGCCGCATTTGTGATAACGGTTGTTCCTTTAGCTTTAACAGATGCTAATATCGTGTTTTCTGTAGCACCTACTGAAGGGTAGGGTAGGTGGATAAGGGTTCCTTTAAGCCCGTCTGGGGCTTTGGCAAAGTAAGCTGGTTCTTTTTCAGAGTCACTATATTGTATTTGCGCTCCTAGTTTTTCCAGGGATTGAATATGGAAATCAACAGGTCGTTTACCAATAGGGCATCCCCCAGCAGTTGGCACGCGGATCTCTTGATTTGTTCTTCCCAGCAGAGCTCCCATCATTAATATAGGAATTCGATTTGCACCTGAAAATCTTTGTGGAATCACTGAGGTGGTCAGTTCTTTGGTAATAATTTCAATGACACCTTCGTTGCGATCCCAATGAATATCTGCTCCAATTTCTCTACATAGGTCGACTGTCACTTCTACTTCTGCGATATTTGGGACATTGAGGAGGGTGCATCGTTTATCAGATATAAGAGAGGCAACAAGTATTTTTGTTACAGCATTTTTTGCTCCTGCTGCTTTTACTTTGCCTTCAAGAGGGGTGCCGCCTTTGATTCGCAAGATTTCCATTAAAATGTCTCCGTATTCTAGATCCAGTGTTATCGGGGGAATATATTAAAGTAAACATCTTTCAGCAATTGCTCGAAAACAAGTTGCTGCATCTTAATACTCTATTGAAATTGATCTTTTGTCCAAACTCATCTGTTATATAATCCGGTAGCAGATTGATCCCCTCTTCGAATGTATTATACGACATCTCGATTGGTTGATCAGCAAAGTATCTTCTTTGGAGGGTAAGTGCTACCCATCCCATTGTTTTACGTGCGTTGATTTCTACAATTGGTTGTAGAGACCTTTGTCCATTTTTCATATATATCATTGCATCAATACCCACGTTTCCGTAAAACCCTTGCCTTACCAATGCCTGCATTGTTATTTGCGCCTGTCTTTTATGATCCTCAAGGAATCCATTATATTCTTTACCTATAGAATCATTGGGGTAGACGGTGGTCTTTTGGTAGGATCCATTCGCGTCATTATGGCAAACAGTACAGCCCAGATATGTAAGCCCTATTTCTTTGTCTATGATCCATTGGGTGCTAAAATCTAATATCCGCTGCATCCACGGTTCCCCAATAAGGATTTGTCCCCGATTAAATATTTGATGTAAAAACGAGCAGGTCTTGTTATCTAGCCCATTTTTTATATGATAGTGTCCCCGTCCAGATAGACCAAAGACTGTTTTTAAAACCAAAGGAGTCTGTGCATTGTAGATCCAATTTATCGCTTCTTCATACGATCGCAAAAGCCGGCTTCCTTCCAATTGAGGGCTATGAATATAGGAAAATGCTTTCGAATTGACTTCTTTAATACAGGGAGCACTCGGCATCTGTACTTTTTTATTCTTTCTTTTGCACCATTGAGACAAAGAGGGAGCAGCTCCCCAATAATCTACTTCTTGATCAGGCAGATGTTTGGAAGAGATCAGCGCTGTTTTGGGAGGTGTTACGCCTAAACTTTTCAGTCTGCTGAGATACTCTGGATCTGGATAATGTGTAGTCAACGCCGTATCAGAAGGGTCACTATATAAATAAGAGAGAAATTGCAGCTGTAAAAAAATTGGTTGTATATTAAAGGAAGATACAAAGTCCACTGGGTTTTTTTGATCTAGTTCCCATTCGAATTGGGTGTTGGTGATTTGTATTTTGTCCATTATTCTACCTAGACTTACATTGGCGCGTTAGAGTATAAAGAGTGCTTTAGCATGGGGGCTTTTCGTTTTTATGAAAAACAAAATTCGTGTCGGAATTATTTTTGGTGGCAAATCATCGGAACATGAGGTGTCTTTGCTATCGGCTCAGACGGTATATGAATCATTGGATAAAGAAA
>CAMCLJ010000007.1 GCA_945875745.1 Chlamydia trachomatis | reverse complement strand
ATTCGGTTTTTATTGCGTTATCCAAATATTTTTCGTACCCAATTACGTGCGATTATGCGTGCCAGTTATGACGCCGACGTCAGAATTTTACTTCCTTTAATTTCCGATATCCATGAGCTATTAGAAGCTAAGAGGATCATCGGTGAAGTTCATAACGAGCTTGTCGATCAGGGGCTTATCGAGCGCCGGACCTATTTAGTAGGATGTATGATAGAAGTTCCATCTGTTGTGTTTATTTGTGATGCAATTGCCAAGGAATCTGATTTTCTCTCTATCGGAACCAATGACCTAGTCCAGTATACATTGGGGATTGATCGAAGTAACCCCTCAATGAGTGATTTTTGTTATCCTGCTCATCCAAGTGTAATACGAATGATTAAAATGGTTGTTATGGAAGCTCGAAAGCAGAATAAGCCAGTGACCATTTGTGGGGAAATTGCATCTAATCCTGTTTTTGTTCCTTTATTACTAGGGCTTGGCATGAATAATTTTTCTTGTTCCCCTAGGTATATTCCATTTGTTAAACGAGCTGTGCGCAATACTGTATTGCTAGAGGCTTATGAACTAGCACAGAGGGTGCTGCAAATGAGTTCTCCAATTGAAATTTCACAAACCCTACTTGAGGCCTATTCGAATTCAATGCCAGGTAGTAAAAATAGCGGACTGTCGTTTGCTTCAGAGTCAGTGGCTGAAGAAGTAGTTCAGCCCATATAATAAACACACCCTTTTCCATAGAGAAAAGAGTGTGTTTATATCGTTTATTTTCCTAGCTAAGCTTAGAATGGAAAAGAAAACCCTTCGGGTATAGATACTTCAGCTTGTTCCTCTGCATCAATTTGATCATGTGCGTGGTCGAAAGCGGCTTTAATTAAATCTTGTAGTCCTTCTAGGTCGTTGATATCTACGCATTCAGGTTTAATTTTGATGTTAATGACCTGTTTTTCACCTGTGAGGGTAACCGTTACTAGCCCGTTGCCACTTAGTCCTATAATTTGCTGATTTTTTTTAGTGGCTTTTACAAGCTCTATTTGTTGTTCCATCAGGCGCGCCTGTTTTTTCATTTTTGCAAATCCACTGCCCATATTGATCCTTATTTTAATGATTAATTTTTAGAAAATATGCCATCTAGCTCAACTGCTGCAAAGCGTATGACGGTTTCATGTTTTATTTGAGGTTTATAATGTAATAGGGAATTTGTAGTTTCTTCTTCTTTTGCAGAAGGAACTGGCGCCCCTTTTGTATTGTCAGCTTCTGATTTGACCTCTAAGATAGGAGCCGGCTCAACATATACAATGGCGGTAGAAATTGGCTTATCTTTTTTTTCGGTCGGCAGAGTTTCTTGAATTGGATGTTTTTCTTTATTATCCGCTATTTTAGGCATCTCCTGGGTAGGTGATCGGGTAGTGGGCGCAGAAGTTAGAGCTTGAGGCAGATTTTGTTTTAGTTCTGTTGGAGTCGACGTAAAGGAAGGGCTTTGCATCTGTTTTAAGCTGTAGACCAGAGTTTCTATAGAAACTCTTTTTTTACTTCTAATGATATGAAGCAGGATCATTTCAAGGTGGATTCTTTTAGATGTCCCCTTGGACATCTGTTGGGCGCATAGAATGAGATAATCAAGAATATATAAGCATAGATCTTGTGGATAAATATTTTTTGCGACCCCGACATATTTTTCAAGGTCGGGAGATGAATCTGAGGCAGTATTGCCAATATGAATCGATAAAATTGTCCGGAAATGGTCTAAAAGACTGTCGAGAAAATAACTAATATCTTTTCCCGAAACAAAGATTTTTTCAGCAAGGGTAAATGCTGCTGAAAGATCTTGCGCAGCCACGGCTTGGTCAAATTCAAAAAAAGTAGATGAGTGGATAAGTCCAAGAGATGTAGCTACTTTTTCTGCAGTCAGGACCCCTTCGTTATAACAAATGACTTGATCAAATAATGATTCGGCGTCACGAAGAGAACCTTCCGATAGCTTAGCTAATGTTTGCAACGCCCTTTTTTCAATAATTAAACCCAGGTCATTACCAATTTTAGCTAGCTTCTCTTCAATCAAATGCAGAGGTATACGAGAGAGGTTAAATCTTTGACAACGACTCAGTATCGTCTGAAGTACTTTATGTGGCTCAGTTGTTGCAAAGAAAAACTTCACGTGATGCGGGGGTTCTTCAAGAGTTTTGAGTAAAGCGTTAAATGCTTCCTTAGTGAGCATATGCACTTCATCAATAATATATATTTTAAATTTCCCTGATGAAGGGGCATATGCGATTGTTTCATTAATCTGACGAATGTCATCGATTCCTCGATGGGATGCTCCGTCGATTTCAATCACATCTAATGATCTACTTTGTACGATGTCAAGACAAGAAGGGCATTGATTACACGGCTCTTGCTGGGCGTTGCGATTGTGGCAGTTAAGTGCTTTAGCGAACACTCTTGCAAGAGTTGTTTTTCCAGTTCCTCTGCAACCACAAAATAGATATGCATGGGCTGTCCGATTTAAACGTATCGCATTTTTTAATGTTGTAACAACCGGTTCTTGGGCTATTACGTCCATAAAGGTTTGAGGACGGTATTTTCTTGCAATGACTTGGTAGGAATCAGAAACTTGGATTGAGCTCATGGACTATTTTCCTTAAGGATATCGAGACGTTCTGCTACCTTAAGTATAGGATAAACAGTCTAAATTAAAAAGAAAAATTATCTTTTCATATTTTACTTGTTTATAGTCATTGTTCGGTGAATAAACTTGAATTTTGATGTCAATTTATGTCTTTTTCCTATTAAAAAAAATAATAAGAAGGTACTTTCTATAAAAAGTCGCACGTCTTATTCACGGAAATTTGTTATGCTTGGTTTAAAAGTTTTTTATTAAAAGGATCGATCAGGATATGCCAGGCTCATATATCGAATCTCCTTCAGGAGAGCTTGTTAAAGGATGGAACAGGTGGTTTGGTCAAAAAAAACCAGCCCGTAGAGTGTGTTTAGTCGCTCTATTTGTTTTTCTCCTAACTATTTTTATTCATTTTCGTGAAGTTAATATACCTGTGCTAGAGCTTGGGTCTATATCAAAGCAATACGTCATAGCTCAAATCGATTTTGATGCTCCTGATGAAGAAGCCACCCTTGTATTAAAGCAGCAAGCCATACAGGATATCGGTTTTATTTATCGATTTAATCAAAAGCAGATTTCTTCGATTATGCAGCAGTTTGAGGATTACCTTATTACACAAAGTGATTGGAGGCGTAATTTCCCCAAATTAACATTTGAATCGGTGTATGAATTAAGTGAGGCATTAGAAGAACACTTAATAGAGGTTCGCTTTACTGATCCTAGAACAGTTGAAAAAATGAAGCAGCTGAAGATCTCGACTGAGAATTTTTATGACGTTCCCTATGTAGATAGAAGAGTATCTATTGTGCCCTCTCAGTTTTGGAAAAATAGTCAAGACGTTATTTTTGGTAATAAGGAATATGATCCAAAAGTCGGTGGGTTTATCCTTGTTTTTTTCGAAAAACAAAAATGGGAGCTTGTCCAAGACTTAAGTCTTGAAAAAAAATTAAAAATACTCGTGCAAGATGCCGTGCCTGAGCAATTTGTAAAAGTCTCAGCCGGCAGCCATATCATCGATCCGGGAGAAAAAGTCAATTTTCGGCATATCTACATGCTTCAGTCGATGAAAAATGCAATAGGTAAGTCCCGTAATTTATGGACAGTTTTAAGTATAACAGGAAGTCTAATTTTTGCAGTGATTGTGACCTTTTTAATTGGGGTCTATCTTCAAGTTTACCATCAAGCGATCCTTCATTCAACACGCAGGCTCGTTTTATTTATCACCGTTTTATTGCTTTCTCTTTTGCTTGCTAAGGGAACAGAGTACTTATTGCTTTATCAAGGCTTTAATCTGGTAGAAATGGCTCGATATCCTCTTATCGTTCCGTTCGCATCGGTCCTTATGTGTTTGCTTGTTGGAACAAGAATTGCTCTGCTCAGCGTAGTTTTTTTAAGTGTTGTAGAAGGTATTACTCTTACTATTGATCATGAGCATTTTATTGTTTTAAATTTGATTGCTTCCCTTTGCGCAATTTTTTTTGCAAGATCTTTGCATAAAAGAAAAGAGGTGTTTGAGGTTTTTGTTAAAACATGGCTTTGTTCCTTACCTTTATTAATGGCATTTAATTTCCATGAAGGGATTTTGCTCGATATCAATTTGTTAAATGATTGCATGTATACATTTGCTTTTTTAATGGTGTCAGCATTGATTGTTGTAGGTATTCTTCCTTTATTTGAATCCATTTTTAAGGTTATGACAGACATGACGTTAATGGAGTACATGGATCCGAATAATGAGTTACTCAGAAGACTCACCCTCGAGGCTCCGGGCACATACCAACATTGTCTGGTTGTTGGCAATATTTCAGAGGCCGGTGCAAGAGCTATTGGGGCTAACGACCTCTTTTGTAGAGCAGCTACTTTATATCACGATATTGGAAAACTTTTTAATCCCCATTATTTTACTGAAAATCAGCTGGGGGGGTTTAATATTCATCAGCTACTCACTCCGTTAGAATCGACCCATGTGATTATAGCTCATGTGGCAGAGGGGGAGTCTTTAGCTAGAAAATACCGGTTGCCTCAGTCTTTTATTGATGTGATTCGTGAACACCATGGAACAACCTTAGTTTATTATTTCTTTTGCAAGCAAATTGAACAAATGCAAGGGGATGCGACTCAGGTGAATGAAAAATTATTCCGATATCCAGGTCCAAAACCTCGAACGAAAGAATCAGCTATTATTATGATTGCAGATACCATTGAGGCAGCTTCCCGTTCTTTGGATGAAGTCTCCGAAGAAGCTCTTATGCTTATGGTAAATAAGCTTGTCGCAGAAAAAGCTGAGGATGGACAATTTGATGAATGTCAGCTGACATTTGAAGAGCTCGGCATTGTTAAAAAAGCCATGGTCAAAGCCTTACTTATTAATCGACATATTCGAATTAAGTATCCAAAAAGAAGTTAATAGATCTATTTTTTTATTGCTTTCCGGTATGGGAAGCTGCTAGATAATCAAAAATAGGTAAAGTATTTGAATCAATAGGTCTATTGGCCTATCATCGGAAGATTATGGCAAAGAAATATGATGAAAGCACAGTTCAGTCACTAGATGCCTTAGCACATATACGGCTGCGATCCGGAATGTATATAGGGCGTTTGGGTGATGGGACACATCCTGATGACGGTATCTATGTCATGCTTAAGGAAGTAATAGATAATGCCATAGATGAGTTTATTATGGCTCATGGCTCTAAAGTTGATATTGAACTGGATTATAAAATATCTACCGTTCGTGTTCGAGACTATGGGAGGGGTATTCCTCTGGGCAAGGTCATTGAATGTGTCAGTAAGATCAACACGGGTGCTAAGTATAATGATGATGTATTTCAGTTTTCTGTCGGATTAAATGGGGTAGGTACGAAGGCGGTCAACGCTCTTTCCTCTTGTTTTATTGTCCGCAGTACCAGAGATGGTGAGTTTGTTGAGGCTAAATTTGCTCAAGGGATTCTGCAAGATCAAAAAAAAGGAAAAAGCAAGGAACCCAATGGTACTTTTGTTGAATTCATTCCAGATCCTGCGATCTTCAAGAAATTTGCTTTTCAAAAAGAGCATATTCTTAAACGTTTAAAACATTACGCATATCTTAATACCGGACTGACTCTGGTTTTTAACGGAGAGTCTATTTTATCAGAAAACGGGCTATTAGATTTGCTCAATGATGAAGTTAAAGAAGACCGTCTCTATGATCCTTTGCATTACAGAGGCAAAAGTTTAGAATTCGCATTTTTACATTCCTCAGGCTATGGAGAAACCTATTTTTCTTTTGTAAATGGGCAGTATACCCAGGATGGAGGGACCCACTTATCTGCATTTAGAGAGGGTATCCTTAAAGGGGTTAATGAATTTACTAAAAAGAATTTTCAGGGAGTCGATGTTCGGGAAGGGATTGTCGGTACTATTCTAGTGAAAATAAAAGACCCGATTTTTGAGTCTCAAACGAAAAATAAGTTATCTAATGTTGAGATACGTGGCTACATTGTTCAAGAGGTTAAAGATGCTGTACAAACCCTTCTTTATAAAAATGAAGAAGTAAGTAAGCAAATCCTGGAAAGGATTCTTTTTAATGAAAAGCTGCGTAAAGAACTGGCAACTGTCAAAAAAGAAGCTAAAGAAAAGCAGAAGAAGATCTCTTTTAAAATCCCTAAATTACGTGATTGTAAGTTTCACTTTGGAGATAAATCCAAGCAAGGAGAAGAATCGGTTATTTTTTTAACCGAGGGGGATTCTGCTTCAGCCTCAATTGTAATGACCCGTAATCCTTTCACGCAGGCAGTTTTTTCTCTTCGTGGTAAGCCTTTAAATGTACATGGGATGAAGCTAGAACAGCTATATAAAAATGAAGAAATGTATAACCTTATGTCGGCGCTCAATATTGAAGAGGATGTTGGAAATCTTCGATATAATAAAGTCATTCTAGCTACAGACGCAGATGTTGATGGAATGCACATTCGCAATTTGCTTATTACCTTTTTCTTAACTTATTTTGAAGGCCTTGTGATTAACGGCCATTTGCATATTTTACAGACCCCCCTGGTTAAGGTGAGAAATAAAGAAAAAACGATTTACTGTTATTCGGAAGAAGAAAAAAATGAGGCCGCCAAGGAATTGAAAAAGGGGGTCGAAATTACCCGTTTTAAGGGACTCGGTGAGATCTCACCCGATGAATTTGGACAGTTTATTTCTGAAGATATGTTACTTGAGCCTGTTGTTATAGAGAATTTATCGGACATTAAACCAACGCTTGAGTTTTATATGGGCAAGAATACACCGGCAAGAAAAAACTTCATTATGAAACACCTAGAGAAACAAGATGGATGATCTTAAGAAACAAATGAAGGATCACTTCATTAAATACGCCTCTTACGTCATTCTCGATCGTGCGATTCCCAATATCGTCGATGGGTTAAAACCTGTACAGCGCAGGATCTTAGAAATTTTATGGCGACGTCATGATGATAAGCTTCATAAGGTAGCCAATATTGTCGGTCAAACGATGCAGCTGCATCCTCACGGAGATGCCCCAATTTATGAAGCTCTAGTCAATCTAGCCAATAAAGGCTATTTATTAGATAAACAGGGTAACTTTGGCAATATCTATACAGGCGATCCGTCAGCTGCCGCCCGTTATATAGAAACACGTTTGACCTCACTTGCTCAAGAGACGTTATTCAACCCGGATATCACAGACAAGATCCCTTCTTATGATGGAAGAAACGAAGAACCTGTTGTATTGCCAGCTAAGATCCCCTTATTACTTCTACAAGGATCGGATGGGATTGCCGTCGGTATGTCTACCCATATTATGCCTCATAATTTTCAAGAGGTATTAGAAGCAGAGATTGCTTTTCTTGAAGGAAAAAGCTTTAAGCTCTTTCCTGACTTCCCAACAGGTGGAATTATGGATAAATCCTTGTACGATAAAGGTCGTGGTAAGGTAAAACTCAGGGCACAGATTGATGTTAAAGATCCTAAAACTTTAGTCATCAAGGAGATTTGTTACGGGACAACCACTGAAAGTTTGATACGTTCTATCGATGAGGCAGCAAAAAAAGGAAAAATTAAAATCGAATCGATTGATGATTATACATCAAAAGAGGTCGAAATTGAAATTAAGTTGCCCAGGGGACAGTACGCAGAAGATCTTTTGGATGCGTTATATGGATTCACCGAATGTGAGGTTACCTTAAATTCTCAGATGATTGTCATTAAAGACAACGAACCCTGGGAGACAGATGTCCATGGAATCTTATCGTACCATGCAACGCAGCTGGTACAATATCTGAAGAGAGAGCTCGAAATTGAAAGAGCACGTCTGAAAGAAAAGATTTTTTATAAATCTTTAGAAAGAATTTTTATTGAAAAAAGACTCTATAAAAAAATAGAGAAGATAAAGACCCTCGATGGAATCCATAAGTCGCTTGAATCCTCTTTGAAATCTTTTGTCAAAAAGCTATTGCGTATTCCGACACAAGAAGATCATGAAAAACTCTTGCAAATTCCCATTCGACGAATTTCCCAATTCGATATTGATCAAAATAAAGAGGAAATACTCTTTATTGAAAATGCAGTAAAGGGTGTTGAGAAGAACTTAAAAAATATTAAGAAATTTACTATTGACTATTTAAGGAAGCTCATCGAGAAATATGCCGTTGATTTCCCCCGGAAAACAAAAATTAAAGCGATTGAAGAAATTGATAGGCGCGCAATCGAGACTAAAGAAATCAAGTTTTGCTTCGATCCTAAAACAAGCTTTGTAGGTACAAAGATCAGCGGTCCTGTGTCTTTTGTCTGCACAAACTTTGATAAACTATTGGCTTTGTTTCAAGATGGTACTTATAAAGTCATGCATATACCCGATAAACAATATTTAGAAAATGTTGTATGGGTGGGTGTTGCAGATAAAATAACTGTATTCAATGTGATTTATAAGAAAAAAGACACCAGTCACGCTTGGTCTAAGCGGTTTATTGTAGAAAAATTCATTCTAGATAAGGTCTATCGTTATTTTGAAGAGGGGGCAGAGCTCCAGCATCTATCAGCAGATCCTAGCGCTGAAGTAGAGATTACCTTCGCCTCTTCTGGAAAAGATAAGGTCTCTAAAACCGTATATAAGCTGGCAGATGCACCCATTATGGGTGCATCGAAAAAGGGTGTTCGGATATCTACTCAGAAAATAAAAAAAATTGTTAATAAATAAAGTCACCTTACTTGGCTGCTAAGGGCTTGATTCTTTTCTCGATTTCTTTTTGAAGAAGGGCGTATAGTCGTTTTTTTGGTATTAAAAACCGGGCAATAAAAAGCAAGATTTTATAACGATAGTCTATGACTTCAACCGTTTTTTTCTTCTTGATCTGCTTTAAAATAAGACACGTTGCGTGTTCAACCGATAGGGTCAAGTAATTTTTCTTTGATTGATCATAACCTTTAGAGGCTCTTTTTCTAAAAGAGGTTGCAATTTGTCCAGGACAAGATACGAGTACCCGTACTCCATGAGGTGCAGTCTCAAAATCCAAAGCCTGAGAAAAATGGGTGACATAGGCTTTGGAGGCGCTATACACAGCAAGTCCTGGATAATGTAGATACCCGGCTGCAGATGAGATATTCATAATAATGCCGGTTTTTTTATTTTCAATCAGAGTTTGTGCTGCCCTAAGGGTAATTGCAGTCAAAGCCTCAGTATTTGTTTTAAGCATATTTAACTGCTCCTCAAGAGGAAATGAAGTCGCAGCCCCATATAGGCCAAACCCTGCAGAATTAATTACCAGATCAGGTTGATGTATTCCAATGGCATCGAGTATGGTCTTTCTCTCTTCTTCAATTGACAGATCTGCTTTTAGGATGGAGACCTTGGTATCCAGCGAGAGTTCTTTTTGGAGCTGATCTAAGACTTCTTTATTTCTTCCAGTGAGCAAAAGAGGGGTGCCTTCTTTGGCAATTTCTCTAGCTATTTGCATCCCCAGTCCAGAGGTTGCCCCTGTAATTAAAACAAGTGATCTCATACGCTACCTTGTTTTTTGGAAAGTATGGTCTCCTTGATTGCTTCGAGCAGGCTCTTTAGCTTGCCCTCTGCCTGAATAATTCCTTCTTCTATGTTAATAGCAGAAGGATACCTTACCCCTACATAGATTTTGATTTTTGGTTCTGTGCCTGATGGACGTATAATAATTCTACTTCCATCCTCAAGTTGATAAACTAGCACATCAGAGGTAGGTAGATGTAATTTTTCTTGCTGTCCTCCCATTACCTGTGTCTTATAACCAGTAAGATAATCTTCGATTGTAAGGACCTCAGTCCCCATTAATGATTGCATTGGTGATGATCTAAGGGTATCCATGATTGCTTGGATTTGGTCCATTCCATGTTTTCCAGCAGGAAAATCGATCGAATGCTGTAGTTCTCGGAAAATACCATATTCAGCATAGATCTGATGTAGAAGATCTATAAGTGTTTGATTATTTTTTTTGGCATATAAAGCAATTTCCGCAAGTAAACAGCAGGCGACGACTGCATCCTTATCTCTTGCATGAGTGCCCACTAGATACCCATAGGACTCTTCCGCACCAAATAAAAAGGTCAGACCATTTGGGCTTTCTTCCCACTCATGGATCTTTTCTCCAATATACTTAAATCCGGTTAGGACTTGAATACATTGGATCCCAAAAGCATGGGCAATTGCCGGCATTAACTGTGTTGATACAATCGTGGTCACGACCGCATGTTTATCAGATAACGTATGGAGTTCTTTATGCTTGCGGGCTAAGTACCAAGTACATATGGAGGCTGTTTCATTCCCATTAAGTAATATTGGACAGCCTTTATCCATGACTACTACACCGAGCCTGTCTGCGTCTGGGTCTGTGATGAATAACAGATCTCCTCTACTTTTTTCCAGCTGCTCGATCCCCAGTTTTAGTGTGTCTGGATTTTCTGGATTAGGGGATTTGACAGTTGGAAAAGAGCCGTCGATGGTGCATTGCTCTGTAACTAAAACGATCTGGTTAAACCCCCAGTCTTTTAATGCCATTGGGACTAAAGCAATACCTGCTCCATGGAGGCTAGAATAGACAATTTTTAAGCTTTTGCCCTCTAGAGCATTTTTTTTTGGACTTTGTTGTAGGGGGCGAATCGCTTTAACGTAGGCTTCGTCAATTTCTGTATCAATAAGATGAATTAACGGGTGGTCTAATTCAGTTGTTGCGATTTGGTCATAGCGCTCTATAGAAAGTACCTGTTGCATGATCCCTGTGTCATGGGGGAAAACGACCTGAGCGCCATCGGCCCAATAAACTTTGTATCCGTTGTATTCTTTTGGATTATGAGAGGCTGTAATCATAACACCTGCTGTGCAGCCTAAATATCTACAAGCAAAAGAGATCAGAGGTGTAGGCCTTAGCTCTTTAAAAAGAAAGACCTCTATTCCTTCTGCTGCAAGGACTTTGGCAGTTTCTTCAGCAAAAAGCCTGGAATTATGGCGTGAATCAAATCCAATAACTACCCGTTTAGGGTTGTTATTTTGCTGCTGTTGTATATACCTTGCAAGGCCAAGTGTAGCTCTACGTATTGTGTAGATATTTACCCGATTGGTCCCCGGCCCCATGATACCACGCAATCCTCCGGTGCCGAATGCTAGCTCTGTATAAAAGGAATCACGAAGCGTTTGTGGATCTTGTGTCTGCAAGTACGTAATATCTGCTTTTGTAGCAGGGTCGTACTCTCCATTTATCCATGTATTAATCCGTGTTTGTGTTGCAGTATCGAGTTCCATGAGACACTCCTTATCCTAGCCAATAAAAACGGAGTGTCTCATAGAAAAGATTTAGTTCAAAGAAAGTTGTTGTTGAATTTCTTCTAGAGAAATTGTCTTGGCAGCTTTGTGATTGATCCCTTCACATCGTTTTGCTTCCTCTAGCCAGGCTTCTTCAGATTTAAGGTTTTCTGGCCACCATGGGTAGGTTCTGCATTGCATGGGACGGGAGTTGTAAAGAGTACAGGTATTGTCTTTTAAAAAAACACAGTCATAGTTTTTAGGATCCTCTCGCAGCGCCCTTCTGCCATAAATCGATCGAGTGAATTTTTTAATAAATTCTTCTAAAGAGACTTTTAAAAAGCTTGCCATTTTCACGATTTCTTCATCACTAATCCATACATAGCCAGGAGACCCTGTACAGCAGGCTCCACATTGAGTACAGTTAAAGGAAAGACCTTCTTTATACCAAGGTAATACGGGTAACTTCTTCATTTTAAATTAAATACGGTTGGTTTTTTTTCCATCCAGCAAGGGGTGCCGTCAGCGCCCTGATTCCAGTAGTAAGGCTTTACAGTACAGGAACTATGAGAAAAATCAAGAAGATTCCAAGATCCCGAGGTTTTATGAGAGGCGCAGCCCGCATCTAGAAGAATAGGTAACCCGGCATTGCGTAAATCAGCGATGCAGTGCCTATGGGTATGTCCATGCATATAGAATTTTATGTTTTGAAATTCCTGTAGAAGCTTTCGAAAACGATCATCGCCCTGCAAATGTTTTCTCTGGCTATCACAGGTAAACAAAGGAAAGTGATTGGCTATAATTACGGTATCATCGGCAGGGATAAGGGTTAAAATAGTTCGCAGGGTTGCCTCTATCTCCTCTGAAAAGCTCCCATGGCATGCGAATAAGGGGGTAGCAAGTGCTGTATCTAGCGCTAATAGCCAATAGCTAGGGCTTAGCTGCTTGACTGATACCTTATGGTCTTTTAAGTTGTACTGCGCAAAGGGGAGGTTTGTTTGAAAAAAGTTAGTATTAAAATACTCATAGAACTTCTTGGTTTTAAAGTCTTTTTTTGTGTAATGGTCATGATTGCCGGGAAGTGTAATTACTTCAATATTATCAGATTCTAGTTTATTTAAAAATAGCCGGGCTTGTTCAAATTCATAAGGTTGTGAGGTGGTGCTTAGGTCTCCGGATACTAAAACATAATCGATCTGGAGCTGTTTAAAATATTCTGCAAGTTGATGAATTTGATCATGTTGAAACTCCCGGATACGTCGAAATAATAGATTCGCATTACCAATCCATTGTTTTGATAAAAATTGCATTGGACTCCAACAGACTTTAGAAAAATGCAAGTCTGATAGATGTGCTAAACGAAAGGATTGAGCCTGCTTGGCAATCGACATAAAATAGCCTTGTTCTAATCGGTAAAATACGACCTATATTTTACCTGAATCTGGCTTTTTTTGGATGGCAAAAAATGGTAAAACTACCCTATTTTTCCCGAATTTTTATTGTTTATTTTATTTTTAGCTTTTGTTTGTTTATTAAGGGTTTTAATCCAACGGGCCCCTTCCTGGTGGGGATAAGCGGGAGTGGAGTTGACGATTCCATCGTCGGGACTGGTTCGTTTAGATTGTTTGGTCAGGGCTTTTGCTTTCTTGCGGTGCATCGATTTTTCCATCGATTTTAAATGATCCATCTGGATTTTAGCTTTTTTGCTAGGGACCCGTTCTAATATTTCATTCGGGGAAGGAAATTCATGGGATGGGGTAGTGATTAAAGTGTCTTCGCCACTGCGTAAGTCTTTTTTTAAGGTTTTTAGTACTTTTTTATGTAGGTGTTTCGGAGTAGGCTCGTTTCTTTTATTCATAGTTAAACCTTATTTTAATTGTCCATTAAACTTAATTTAACTAAATTTATTTTAATAATCAATGTTATTATAATAATAAAAATTATATTTGAGATTGGATTTTTTTTAGTCTTTTATATACGGTTCCTACAGAGATATTACGACTCCACTCAAGGGCTTTATGTTTTTTTGTCATAAAGTAGCTAAAAAAGGAATGGGGGGTAAGCACCTCTCCTTTTAGCCAGCCTGGACGCCAAAGCCTCATTCGTTTGGCATCGTTTGCTAGAATGAGGGAAGGGATTTGCAGGTTAGAGGCCAGGTGGCCTACGAGTGAATCGTTGCCTATGATATAACCCGACTCATAAATAAGTGTTGCTAAATCTGATAATGAGGGTAGTAGGGGTAGACTCCAACGACCATTAACTAATTGTGACCATTCGTTATATTCCTTAGCAGACACCGCAAAAATCACCTCGAAGCCGTCTTTTTGTATTTTGTGAGCTAGATCTAAGAATTTATGTGCTGACCAGTTTTTACAGGCTTGACTGCTAGTAGGATGTAAGATCACTCGCATTGGGTATTTTCGATGCTGCAAATGTATTAGGGGGCTCAGCCCATTATTTCTGCTGACTCCAGCTAGTAGCAAAAGCTTAGCGGTAGCAATTGCAATATTTTCAACCATGCATAACCGATCGTCAAAAACGTAATCGTTATCATCCAGGGGCCCGTGTTTTGTAGCTTGGTAGGTTGGATAAAAAACCGATAATTGTTTGAGTTTTCCTTGTCTTTTTAGCTCGATTAAATGCTTTGATCTTACAGAATTATCATTCTGTAAGATGATAATATCTTGACCGGCAAGAAAACATTCTAATTCATTGGTATTAGGCAGCGGGCTGAATTCTTTTGTTTTTAGCCAATCCCGCAGTTCATTAAGCATCGGTTGAAAGGTAGTAACGAAGTAGCCAGCCTCTTGCAAATTGTAAGATGCTATAAGCATTAAAAGACTATCGCCAATTCCTTCTGCTGGTAATACTGCTACTTTTTTCATCTGGTTTCCGTTAGCATAAAAAGACCCTGTTTTCATTACTGAATGCAGGGTCTTTTTTTATATAGCAAATTATTTTTTCTGATCTTCGCTATCTTCAGGAGCATTGCCGATAAGTGCTTCTGATAGTAGAATGATTCCCGCGGTAGAGGCTGCATAGATTAGGGCGTGTTTGACAACTTTTGCAGGATCTACTACACCAGATTGAACTAGATCTTCTACTTGTTCGGTTACAGCATTAAATCCAAAGGTATTTCCTCTTGATTGCAATTGTTGTAAAATAACAGAACTTTCAAACCCTGCATTCGTTACAATTTGTTTAAAGGGTGCCTCGCAAGCTCGAATGACAATTTGTGCTCCAGTCAGTTCTTCTGGTGCCATTTGTAATACTGCAGCAGCTTTACTCGCTTGTAATAAAGCAATGCCTCCACCAGCTAAGATCCCCTCTTCAATAGCAGCTCTTGTAGAGTTAAGGCTATCTTCAAACATTTGTTTTTTTTGTTTCATTTCTGGTTCAGTAGCAGCTCCTACGCGAATGACTGCGACGCCGCCAGATAATTTCGCTTTTCGTTCGTCGAGTTTTTCTTTGTCATACTCGTTTTCTACTGATCGAATTTGCGATTCAATTTGATGAATTCGTTCTTTAATTGCTTCAGATGCGCCAGAGCCGCCAATGATCGTTGTTCTATCTTTATGGATGATGATTTTTTCAGCCTGACCCAAGGTTTCGATTCCTGCATCTTTGAGATAGCTTCCTGTTTCTTCCGAAATAAAAGTAGCTCCTGTAAGAATTGCAAGGTCTTGCAATAAGGACTTTCTTCTGTCTCCAAACCCTGGTGCTTTTACTGCACATACTTTTAATGTCCCTCGAAGTTTGTTGACTACGAGTGTGGATAAAGCATCTCCATCTATATCATCTGCAATGATTAATAATTCAGATCCTGTTGTTGCAACCGTCTGGACTACGGTTAGTATTTCTTGGATCGATGAAATTTTTTTATCGGTAATAAGTACTTTAGGATTGGTCATTTCAACAAGCATCTTTTCAGTGTTCGTACAGAAATAAGCGCTTGTATAGCCTCTATCAAATTGCATTCCTTCGACCATTTCAATAGAGGTATCTGTGCTTTTACCTTCTTCAATGGTAATAACTCCAGATTTACCAACTTGTTTAATTGCTTGTGCAATCAGCTGGCCGATTTCTTCATTACCTGATGCTGATGCTGTTGCGATACTTAAAGTCTCTTTATCATTTTTGATTGCAATCGCTGTTTTTTCTATTTGTTCGATGATGGCAGATACTGCTTTTTCCATGCCCCGTTTGAGGTGAATGGGGGAGGCTCCAGATGAAATGTTTTTGATCCCATTTTGAACTAAAGCTTTTAAAAGAATGATGCTGGTGGTTGTCCCATCGCCACATTTTTCCTTCATTTTACTAGCGACTTCTTTCCCCATAGCTACACCCATGTTGGCATATTGATCTTTAAGTTCAATATCTTTCACTATGCTGTTGCCGTCATTTGTAATAGTGGGAGCGCCCCAGCTAGTTTGCAGACCGACATTTCTTCCTTTAGGACCTAAGGTGACTGCAACGACTTCCGCTAGTTGGTCTATGCCTTCGCGCAACTTTTGGCGTGCTTCTCCTTCAAAAATCAGTTCACGTGGTGTAGAGGACATATTATTTCTCCTGTGTATTGGATAGATGTTCTTTTAAAATTTCGTGCAGACCCCATAGACTTAAATGGGGGTCGATTGTATCGGTAATATCTTTAAGGTCATCAAGCACAGTCAGTGAACTTTCTTCCCCGAATGTGGAGGCAAGTTCGATCATATCGCCTGTAGTGATGATTTTCACTGAGCTAGGTGAAGGGGAGTTTATTATTAACTCGGCACAGATCCTTTCTATAGCTCCTAAGATCCCATAGTAAATCCCACTATATAAGCGGAGTTGTGTGTCTTTTTGAATCGCCTCTTTGGGTTTAATTACCTCATTAGCAGGGCTTTTATCGGTATTGATAATTGGGAAACAGGCGCCCCCTAAGTATATCCCATCTTGTGTGACATAATCAAATTTGGTTTCTCTATTCATTTCAACTACTAGACAATTATTGCAAGGAAAGTGGTGCAAAGCCCCGTATAAATTTGCCAGAGTCCTCGATGTCGGTGGATTTGTTGTCTCTATATCGTATTTCATCGATAATTGATTTCTATCGCATCGAATAAGTGGAATACATAAATCTAAAATAATCTTAACAACTTGTTTGGTGTAGTCGGTGTTTTCTTCGTTTATAAAGACATGGGTTACATTTGCTTCTTTTAGATAGAGTTCTAAGTAAGGATGGATTTCTTGATTGGCTATCGATCTAACTCTGCTGATTTTATCATTTATAAAGATCGCTAGCTTGATTCTGTTATTGCCTATATCTATAACGCATGTAGTCATATAGACACCTTTAGACTTATGTTCATACCTTTGCTAGCACAGGATTATTGTCGATCGGAGAAAAGACATCTTAAATAATGGATGTAACATGGTTAGTTGATTCCTGTTTTGGATCCGGCTTCCCACTTCCAGCTTTCTCTATCCTAGGCCGCCATCTTAGGTTATCTTGATCTTAATCGCAATTCTTTTTAGTTTTTTTAGCAGAAAGAGGTTTAGAGTGCTAGAGATCTTTTTTCTTATCTTCGTGGACCCATTTATAAATGTTCTGTTTGGGTTCTTTTCTGATGTGGGCGGCTGTTTTGACTGCATTCGATAGGGATAGACCGTATTTTTTTTGTAAAAGCTCCAGAAGCTCCTCTACGGAGAGCCCTCCGAATAAGTCTTCTTTTTCTTCATCTACTATAATGACAAACTCTCCTTTAGGAGGATTCTTTTGAAAATGGAGTAATAGGTCATTTGGCGTGCCAGATTTGATTTGTTCGAACTGTTTTGTTAATTCCCGTACAATCAGTAAGTTCCGATTTGGAGCAAAATGATGCAGCATCTCTAAGGTCTCTAAGATTCTGGTAGGGCTCTGGTAAAATATAGATAGTCCATGATAATGTAGTACTGAAAGAAGGAATTCATGAGCTTCTTTTTCTTTTTTTGGAAGAAATCCCAAAAACTGAAATCGAGGGGTAGAAGATCCCCATAAACAGAAAGCGGTAGTCACAGCACACGGACCCGGTAGAGCTGTTAAAGGCAGCCTCTCTTCTCTGCAGGCTTGAATCAGTATAGCGCCTGGATCGCAGATCCCTGGGGTTCCTCCGTCGCTAATGAGAGCGACTTTTTTTCCTATCCTTAAATCTTGTAAAATACTGTCCAATCGACCCATTTCATTAAACTGATGATAGCTTTTCAAAGGCTTTTTAATTTTGTAATGGTTAAGCAGGATGGCGCTATGGCGCGTATCTTCACAAAGAATATAGTCAGATTCAGATAAAACCTCGATCGCTCGATATGTAATATCTTTTAGATTGCCTATTGGAGTAGGTACTATGTAAAGCACGTTTTGAAAGGGGTTAAAATAGGTGGCACCCAGATTCGAACTGGGGAATGGAAGCTTTGCAGGCTTCTGCCTTACCACTTGGCCATGCCACCTTAATGAAATTGAAAAGCAGTATGCGTCAATGATAGTAATACGGTCAATGAAAATAATATTTTAATCTAGAAGGATATAAAATGGGTAAGTACTATGATATTCAATCACCAGGAAAATAAACTTTTTAGGAGATGTCCGTGCTAGGAAAAACTATACAGGAATTGGCAGGGTATTTAGGTCTTAAGTTAGCAGATTCTCGAGTCATCGAAGGTTTTGCAGTCGATAGCAGAAAGGTTAAGTCTGGGTTTGTATTTTTCGCTCTTGCTGGGGATAGGGTAGATGGGCATTTGTTTTTGCAAGAGATCTGTGATAAAGGCGCTATTGCCGCGATTGTCCATTCTTCTTTTCGGGATCAGATACCCGGTCTGCTTCTTATTTCTGTCGATGATGTCCTGGCTAATTTGCATTTCTTAGCTAGTGAATTTGTCCGTAGTCAGCAGGTCAGAATTATTGGCATTACAGGATCTGTTGGTAAAACTACAACAAAAGAGTTCTGCTACACTTTGTTACGTACAAGATATCAAGTCTTTAAAACTCCAGGTAATGCCAATTCTCAAATTGGGCTGCCACTGAGTCTTTTAAATCAGGCCCGCCTTCCTGAAGTCCTAGTTTTAGAGATGGGTATGTCAGCTCCTGGACAAATTGCAAAATTAGTGGCTATAGCTCCTCCGGAGGTGGCAGTGATGACTAAAATCGCTCCTGCACACTTGGAATTTTTTGATGAAGGAATGCTAGGTATCGCTAAGGAGAAATCTTCGATTTTTTCCCATGCTCAAACTAAGCGTGCAATCATTAATGGTCAGGCCAGTTGTTTTGAGGTTGTGGTTAGATCAGGGGAATGTATAAAAGATTTTTATGGACTTCAGAAGGTTGGTATTCATGGGCATAACCATTATACATTTACAAAGCAAGATAGTAGCGTATCTATATTTGATGGTGTAACTACAAGCCCTTGCCTTAGCTTGCCCTTTACAGAAGCTCATTTAGTTGAAAACTTTGTTGCCTCTGCTTTAGTAGCCAGGTATTTTGGATTGTCTTGGCAAGCGATCGGGGATTCTGCGTGTAAGCTGGTCGGGGTTGAAAAACGATTTGAGAAAATCGAAAGATCAGGAATTGCCTTTATTAATGATTGTTACAATGCTAATCCCATCTCGATGAAGGCAGCTCTTTCTAATCTTCCTAAACCTTTAAAAGGTGGTAGGATTATCGCTGTTTTAGGTCATATGGTTGAACTTGGGACCTTGAGCGATCAGTTCCACGAAGAAATAGGTGTTTTTGCCTCCGAATATGTTGACGTATTATTTTGTCTTGGAGAGAAATGCATTCCGTTAAGGAAGGGTTTCGAGTATTCAGGTAAGAAGGTTTTTTGGTTTCAAGATATTGATGACATGAAGAGAGAGCTATTCAATTATATAAATCGTGGAGACGTTGTATTGGTTAAGGCATCTAACAGTGTTGGTTTGTGGAGATTACTCGAATTTAATGAAATAAATTTGTGTTTTTAGCATGCAGTAGGTAAGATTCAGCTATACCCAACATCTGACCTAGGAATGCTTTTGCTGTGCTGCTATTGCTTATTGAATTTCTCAGTATTCATGGGGTAAAAGTCCCTTCTGCTTTTTATTTTTCTTCAACGCGTATGATTCTGTCTGCTTTAACAAGCTTACTTTTTACAGTTTTGCTTGGCCCTCGGTTTATTAAAAAGCTGTATGAATTAAAAATCGGACAATCGATCCGTACAGAAGATTGTCCTGTTCTAGCGCAGCTTCATCAAAAGAAAAAAGATACTCCAACCATGGGTGGTATTCTTATTTTAACTGCCGTAATCTGCTCTATGGTTTTTTGGATGGATTCCCATTCGTCATTTACTTGGATCCTATTTATTAGTACCTGCTGGCTTGGGTTTATCGGTGGCTATGATGATTATTTAAAACTAAAATATAAAAATTCTAAGGGCCTATCTGGTAAAAAAAAGTTATTGTCTCAAATTGCACTTTCAACCTTTTTAGCAGGTTATCTGCTTTGGCCTTCTATCACTGAGTCGGTCCATTGCAACGCTTGGCTACAGCCTCCCTTGGCAAAAGAGGCAATTCATAAGATTGAAAAAAAAGTGGGAGAATCTGAATTTATTTCATCGACCCTCTCTACGCAAGAATATATTTGTCGTTATTACGTTCCTTTTTATAAGGATCCCGTTTTAGTTTGTAGTGGACTTGGGATTGTATTCGTCTGTATTTTTATTATTTTTGTTATAACGGGCGCATCGAATGCAGTCAATTTAACCGATGGTTTAGATGGGCTGGCCTCTGGCTGTACTATTATGGTCGCAATTGTTTTAGCTTTATTTGCATTTATCTCAAATAACATTGAGCTATCTCGATATCTCAATATTTTATATATCGAAGGAAGCGGAGAAATTGCTGTGTATTTACTCGCTTTAACCGGTGGGTGCATGGGGTTTTTATGGTACAACGGTTATCCAGCGCAAGTTTTTATGGGTGATACAGGATCTTTGGCTTTGGGTGGTGTGCTAGGTGTTAGCGCCGTTTTATTACGCAGAGAACTGTTGCTTGCCTTGGTGGGAGCCATTTTTGTTATTGAAGCTTTATCGGTCATTTTACAGGTGGCAAGTTATAAGCTAAGGAATAAGAAAAGAATTTTTTTATGCGCCCCTTTACATCATCATTTTGAGTATAAAGGATGGCCAGAAACAAAAGTTGTATTGCGATTTTGGATCATTAGTCTAATTCTTGCGATGCTTGGTGTCGCTTCGTTAAAATTGCAGTAAGTTTTGTATATGAAGAAAAGAGTATTAATTATAGGGATGGGTATTACCGGGCAGGCCTGTGCTAAGTGCCTCCATTCGATCGGTGATGAAGTGGTAGGAATTGATGCTAATATCAATAAGATAGCTGCCTCTCATCAGATCCAGGCTTTAACACAAGATGGACTGGTTCTCTGTAACGATAAAGATAATGTGGATGTTGCTTCTTTTGATGAGGTTATTATTTCTCCTGGTATTCCCCCTTCCCATCCGATAATTCAAAAGGCTTATTCTTTACAGATTCCGGTGCTTGGGGAGGCAGAGCTTGCTTTAAGAGCTCTTACAGGTCATAGAGCTGTAGCAATAACTGGTACCAATGGAAAAACAACCGTTACCCTTTTAGTGGAGCATGTTCTCAATTACTCAGGGCATAAGGCAATTGCTCTTGGTAATATCGGATTGCCTTTTTCTACAGCGCTTGATTCTTTAGAGCCTGGGGAAATTATTGTGGCAGAGCTCAGTTCTTTTCAATTAGAAACTATGAAGTCTCGGGTGTTTGATGCAGCTGCTTTATTAAATATCTCCCCAGATCACCTCGATCGATATCAGGATATCAATCATTATGCAATTGCTAAGTGCCGTCTTCAAGGATGTTTAAAGCAGGGAGCTCCTTTTTATGTTTCAGCTCAAGTCTCTAAAGAATTTGGAAATTTCCTTGAAGATGAGTTCATCTCTTTTGGCGATACCCCTGTCTCTTCTCTATGGAGCGATGGATTAGTTATCAAAGAAGAAGGGATAGAAGATTCTTTTATTGTAAGTCAAAGGGGCTGTCTTGCAAAACATGATGCGATGAATGCTTTAGCCGCTTGGGGTCTTTGTAAAACTTTAGGCATTTCCAGTAAGCAGTTTGTAGAGGCTTTTTCTACATTTAAGAAACCTTCACACCGCATTGAGTTTGTACGTAATATAGATGGGGTGAGTTTTTATGATGATAGTAAAGGGACTAATATTGACGCCGTGATTCATGCAGTCATAGCGCTACAAGGACCGATTATTTTACTTGCGGGTGGAGTCGATAAAGGTGCATCTTATGTGTTATGGAAAGAGTCCTTTAAAGGTAGAGTTAAAGAGTTAGTCGTTTTTGGGCAGGCTGCAGAAAAAATTCGTCAAGAATTAGCTCTATTTTTTAAAGTAACACAGGTTGCATCCCTCGCAGAGGCTGTTGCCTTAGCAGCTAGCTTAGCTGTAGTTGGGGATATTGTATTATTATCGCCAGGTTGTTCTAGTTTTGATATGTTTCGAGATTACGCTCATAGGGGCGAAGAATTCCAAAAATGTGTAAATCAGTTAGAAGAGAGGAGTAAACAAATATGAGCCGCAGAGATACCATCATTGTAGCGGCATTGATCAATGCCGGACTGTTAATTATTCTATTTGTCAGTGCTTTGAAGAACCCAGGTCAATCTGAATCTTTCACGAAGGTGTCCGAACAACCTTCTTTATCTATTCAACCATCTATCGCACGGGTGGAGCATAAGCCTGTGTTAGCAGATGAGGTAGATCAGGTGCTCAGCCAGTATGCTAAAGTAAATCCCCTTCCAACAAGTCAGGAAGAGCCATCATTAGATAATGTGACTCCAGCTGTTGTGGCACTTGCTCTACCTGCCCCCTCTCAGAGTTTTGTGGACGACCTAAATGCTTTGACTAAAGCCATAGAAAACGCACCCGCATTAAAACCTGTAACTGCTATAGCTAACCCAGCACCTGCTTTTAAAGAATGGATAGTGAAAAAAGGAGATGTCCTTGAAAAGATTGCTAGGGCAAATAATACCAGTGTCCAAGAACTCATGAAGATTAACAAGCTGTCATCGACAAGTCTTCATATCGGACAGGTGTTAAAAGTCCCCAATAGTAATATATCAACTACTGCTGCAACTACTGCTGCTGCCGGATCTAAATCAGATGTTTCTGTAAAGTATTATACAGTAAAATCTGGTGATAATCCATGGACAATCGCTGTAAAAAACCACTTAAAGGTAGAAGATCTTCTTCGTTTAAATAACATAGACGAGGCTAGAGCTCGAAAGTTAAAACCTGGCGATCAAATCAGAATTAGATAGGAATTATGAATAAAAAAGGTCTAGCTCTGCTGATTGCAATCTCTATTATTTTTGCGATGGGCCTTTTAATGGTATTTAATACTACTGCCGCTGAAGTTCTTGATCGGGCATTAGATAAAAACATTCATCATGCCTTGATTAAGCAATTGTTATACGCAATTGTCGGTGGTATTTGTTCTTTTATTGTGTGGGGGCTTGGATATGAAACGATTTTAAAGTTAAGCGGGCCCCTGCTTTTGTTTTTTACTATCTTACTCGCTTTAGTGTTTATTCCAGGTATAGGGCTTCAAATTAACGGCGCGCATCGTTGGATTAATATTTTTGGTAATTCTTTTCAGCCTTCTGAATTCGTTAAGTATTTGATACCGATGTATTATATTCATAAGGTTTGCGAGATTAATCGCCCCTTTATTTTAAAAGAATTTCTCCGTTTAATTGCAATCCTTTCTATCCCTTTAGGACTGGTACTTATCGAACCAGATAACGGCACTGTTGTGATTATTCTAAGTGCTTTAATTGCACTTTTTTTACTGACCAGGCTCCGTTGGGTCTTTTGGGTGTTTCCTTTACTCGTTTTAGTATTAATAGGGGGAGTGGCAGCATCACAAATGAGTCACGTTCCAGATAGAATACGGATTTACTTACATCCAGAGCTTGATCTGCAAGGAAAAGGGCATCAGCCCCATCAAGCGAAAATTGCAGCTGGATCGGGTAGACTTTCGGGCAGAGGTTTTGGGGAGAGTGTCCAAAAAATGAATTACTTGCCTGAGGCACGTAGTGATTATATTGCTGCAATTTTTGCTGAAGAATTTGGGTTTGTAGGTATGATTACCTTGATTCTTCTTTATATTATCGTAGGCTTTATCGGTTTTTCTATTGCATTTAGAGCATCGGATCCTCAAGGATTATATCTTGCCTCAGTTATTGTGTATTTATTATGTTTTCAAGCGTTCCTGAATCTAGGTGTCGTTTCAGGATTGCTGCCTAGTAAGGGGACAAATCTTCCATTTTTTAGTCAGGGGGGTTCATCTTTGCTTGTGAATTTTATGGCAATGAGTATCCTTTTTAATATTAACAAATCCAACATTCAGTCATCACATGCATAAGAAAAAGGTTTTGATTGCGGCCGGAGGAACTGGTGGACATATGTTTCCAGCCCAGGCCCTCGCCCAAGATTTGGTGAAAGAGGGGTATGATGTATATTTTGCTGGTGCAAAGCTAGATTCAAATCAGTACTTTCAAAGAGATCTTTTTTCATATACGACAATCGCCTCTGCCACATTAAAGAAAACAAATCCTATTTCTTATTTTAAAACGTTTGCTAATTTGCTAAAAGGGCTCTATCAATCATGGCGGGTTATCCAAAAGAGCCAGCCAGATTTGATTGTTGGCTTTGGTAGTTTCCACACCGCTCCCATACTGATGGCAGCGACCTTAAAGGCTAAGAAATACGTCCTTTTTGAATCAAATGTTTTGCCAGGTAGGGTCAATCGATTTTTTTCCCGTTTTGCATCTGTATCAGCCGTACAATTTTCAAGTAGCTCAATATATATGCACGGCAATACTTATCCTGTTACTGTCCCTTTTTGGCAAAATGATCTACCTAAAGAGATTTCGAAAAAAGAAGCCCTTGCTTATTTTGGATTATCTGTAACAGGCAAGACCCTTTTAGTTTTTGGAGGATCGCAGGGTGCCAGGGCTCTTAATGAATCTGTTATCGATGGGATTGCGATTGCTAAAAGTCAGGGGATGAAATTGCAGGTTATTCATTTTACAGGTCGCTCTATCGATCCATCAGAGGTCTCGGAACGGTATCGATCTATTGGCGTGAAAGCTTGCGTTAAATCTTTCGAAGAGAATATGTCTTATGCATGGTCTGCCGCTGATTTTGCTATGTGTAGGGCAGGAGCTGTTACAATTGCCGAACTCATTAGATTCGGTGTGCCAGCCATTTTAGTTCCGTTTCCTGGAGCCTCGGAGGATCATCAGTATATCAATGCTTTGGAATTGCAAAAGCTTGGTTTCGCAATTTGTTTAGAAGAAAAGTACATTACTCCTTCTGCTATCTACGCTTGCTTTAAAGATATTCTCACCGTTGAAGATTTAACTAGCAGGCAAGAGGCAATCTCTCTTTTTAAGGATTCAAGACCCTCTGCTAGCTTGAGTGATCTCATTAATAAAATCATGACATCATAAAAAATGGGGTATATGAATCAGTTATATCATTTTATCGGGATTGGCGGTATTGGAATGAGTGGCCTAGCTCGCATTCTATTGCAGAAAGGAGAGCAGGTCTCGGGTAGTGATCGGGTTTGTTCTTTGATTACTCAAGAGCTTGAACTGGCGGGTGCTCAGATTTTTTCTTCCCACTCTTCATCTCATGTATCTGGTGTGTCAAAGGTCGTCTATACCACGGATATTAAAGCAGAAAATCTTGAGTTGCTCGAAGCTAAGAGATTAGGTCTGCCCCTGATGCATAGATCAGAGTTGTTAGCTTATTTGATGGGTGATACCCAGCCCCTGCTTGTTACAGGTACTCATGGTAAAACAACCACTTCTTCTTTACTTTCATATGTTCTTGAATACTTAGGGTGGGATCCCACATTTGCCGTGGGTGGAGTGTTGAAAAACTTTGGGGTTAACTCAAAATCTGGGCAAGGGGCTTTTTTTGTAGCAGAAGCAGACGAAAGTGATGGGACCTTTTTAGCTTATCCGAGCGCTAAGGGTGCAATTATTACTAATATCGGTTTAGATCATTTGAATTATTGGCACACGGAACAGGCTTTAGTTGATGGTTTTTGTAATTTCTCCGAAAAAGTAACGGATAAAAGACACTTTTTCTGGTGTAAAGATGATGATCGACTTGCCAAGCTTGATTTGATAGGTCTCAGTTATGGTTTTGATTCCTCTGCTGATGTTTGTGTGGGTAATTTTATCCAACAGGGCTTTATATGTTCTTTTTCTGTAACTATCGACGATATAATATATAAAGACATACAAGTCCCCTTACTTGGCCGTCATAACGCTTTAAATGCAGCTGCAGTCTTTGCTTTAGTTTTAAGTCTTGGCGCCAGCGAGCTGGCTTTAAGAAAGGCATTTATCTCCTTTCAAGGCGTATGCCGTCGCGCCGATTGCATAGGTAATGAAGGGGGGGTATCTATTTATGATGACTATGGCCATCACCCCACTGAAGTAGCTGTCACTTTAAAAGCTTTTCGGCTAGCATTTACTCACAGTCGTTTAGTTGTTGTATTTCAGCCTCATCGTTATAGTAGAACTAGAGACTGTATAGATGGGTTTGCAGAGGCGTTTTCTGATGCAGATGTTGTGATATTAACTGATTTATATGGAGCAGGTGAGGTCCCTATCCCAGGAATTAATACCGAGACGCTCTATCAAAAGGTCTTATCTGCTAGACATAAGGATATATATCACCTGCGTAAAGATGTTCTTGTTGAATTCTTGGCAGGCTTTGTCAGAGAAGGAGATGTGGTGATTACAATGGGGGCTGGAGATATCACGAAAGATGGACCCATTTTATTACAACGGTTGCAGCAATCGGACAGTGATTATGCGCAAGAAAGGTGAAGTTCGCTTTTCTGTTATAGAAGCTTTATCTTGGATTGTGAGTTCTACCCTGATTATATCAGGTTCTGGGCATGCTTTATTTACCTTTTTTCTGTATCAATCGGATCGGATCGAAAAGAAAGTCGTTCCAATTATTACATCACTTATTCAAACGGGTCCTCAAAAAGAACCTCTGCGATCAGAATATTTAGCTGAACTTATGAGTTTATCCAAAGATTTGCCACAGCCTACTTCAAAGTTCAATCTTCAAAAAGCTAGACAGACTCTTCTTTCCTCCCCTTTGATTAAAGCAGCTGATTTAAAAGTCATTGAACCATCCAGCCTTTATGTAGACTATACAGTACGACAGCCTGTTGCTTGGATGTATGACTATGAAAATATAGGGGTAGATAAAGAGGGTTTTCTGATCCCAATGTACCCATTTTTCCCACCAAAAAATCTTCCTGAGATCTATTTAGGGTTATCGGAATTTGCGATAGAACCTCTGAAAAGATTGTGGCCTAAAGCTGATTGGAATGCTCCTTTACAAGGTCCTGTTATTGATTTAGCTTTCGATGTAATGGAAAGACTAAAGCTTTATGGGAACGATCTATTTCGGGTTAGAAGGATCGATGTATCTAGGGCTTTTGACAGTAATTTAGGTAAAAGAGAGATTGTGGCAGTCATCGAAAATGAATCGGAGGGTTCTTTGTCCGAATCTATTCAATGTATCCATTATCTAAGGCTCAGTTCAGATCGATATCCCCAAGAGCTGGGTAATTACCTTGAGCTCAGAGCTCAACTGCTTTCAGCAGACTCTATTCGAACCGGTGCGATGTCTCAGGAAAAACAAAGCGGAGTCCGAGAGACTGTAGTCGATTTGCGTTTAGATCAGTTAGCTTATGTCGAAGAGATAGACAGGGGATAAGGTAAGGATAATTATTTATGACGGAGAGTAACGCATTCGATGAATCGTATATGGGCCTGCTTGCAAGACATTCAATATGACCTGAGCAATCGAAGAAGCCTTTGCACTTGTATCTTTGTCTTTTTGTTTGTTTGTTATATTTTCTTTTGAAATTTCTTCAGTAGGCTTTGGTATTGTTAGAGTAGAATTTATTGAATGTGCCATGATGGTTTTGATAACTCCTTATATAAATCAGATAAGGTAATCTAACGATCTTCAGAAAATAATTCAAGCGATTTTAATCTAATCTTTATTTTATTTTTTATCGTTTCTCCAAGATCGCCAAATGATCCTGAGCGCATACATATATTGCATTAATTTTTCAAATCATAGAGACTATGTCAAGTGTTTGTTAGATAAGCGCTAGCGACCGCTTTTCTATTAAAAAGAAATAATGGTAACAAACACATTGTTTTGTCGTGAAATAACAGAAAATTCTAGAACTTAAACAGTACGGGTATATGAAAGAATTTATCGCTTACTTAATCAAAAACTTAGTAGATAAACCCGATCTGGTGGATGTGCAAATCATTGACGGACAGCAGGGAACAATCATTGAAGTCAGAGTCTCCGATGAAGATGTGGCTAGGGTAGTCGGCAGGCAGGGGAAAACGATTAAATCTCTGCGTACAATCGCTATGACCGTCGGTGCTAGATTTGGTAGACGTGTTCGTTTAGAGCTTGTTCATTAATTAAATCGTATTACACCTTTTTATTTTTAACCTCTTTGCAAATCTGATAATTGCATAGAGGTTTTTTGTTTATTTGAATCTGTCTTTATTATAGTCTGGTTGTCGAGATTCGAATTAATATAAGGCCAGGGCATTGTGCAAGCAGGATTTACTATTGAAGAAAAAGCAATCCAGGCGTTTTCTGGTGAATTTACATTGCCTGAAATGGAAAAAATCCCCGTTCCTGATTTAAGACCGAAGGTGATTGTTTTATCAGGGCCTACAGGAATTGGAAAAACAAAACTATCTTTGATTATTGCTCAGGCTTTGGGTGGTGAAATTGTTTCTGCCGATTCAATGCAAGTCTATAAAGGGATGAATATAGGTACCGCTAAGGTCAGTCCCGAAGAGCAAAAGCAAATTCCCCATCATCTGATTGATATTCGAGAGATTTCTGAAAAGTTTAATGTTGTCGATTTTTATTTTGAGGCGCATCAAGCAATACAAAAAGTTCTAGCCAGAGGCGCTGTGCCAATTGTTATAGGTGGCACTGGTTTTTATATTAGAGCCTTGATTTATGGTCCTCCCAGCGGTCCTCCCTCTATTTATAATGTGAGAGAAAGGTTAGAGCAAGAGATGCTTGAGAAAGGATCTGATTGGATGTTTGAAAAGTTGAAAAAACTCGATCCAGATTATGCTTCTACAATTACTCAGAATGATAAACAAAAAATTATTCGTGGATTGGAGATTATGGCGTTAACGGGTAAAAAAGTTTCTGATTTCCCCAAGCAATCTAGCTTAGATAGGCAGCCTTATAATTTTCGATGTTGGTTTTTATCTAAACAAAAAGAGTTGTTGTATCCAGCAATTGAAGCTAGGTGTGATTACATGATCGCCCACGGGCTCTTAGAAGAAGTAAAAGCGCTCGCAATCCAGGGGCTGTCTAAAAACCTCACGGCCTCTCAGGCAATCGGATACCGACAATGCTTAGATTATTTATCAACGGATCAGACACAGATTGATTGGCAAAAATTTTTGATTGCATTTAAACAAGCTTCTCGCAGGTATGCAAAAAGACAGTTTACATGGTTTAGAAAAGAGCCTTTATTTCGCTGGCTAGATATGGATCTCATCTCATCAGAACAGGCAGTCGAAATCATCATACAGGACTATGAAGTAGGCGACTAATCCTTTTAATTTTTAGATCCTTTAGCTCAAAAAAAAAGCACTATTTCAATTTTTCTTTGATTCTTAAGCTCTCAATCAGTAAATGCTTTTTTAAAATCGATCCAAGGGGTGTAAGGAAGAGGGTTTTTGCTAGCTTAAATGATTATTATCTTATTAAATATCATGCGGTTGTATATAAAATCAGTCAGCTTTGATTGCCATTTCATTATTTTTTATGATAGTTCAATGTGTTGAAAAAAAAGGCCTGCTCAATAGTTTGCGGTTTTTTTTGTTTTTTAATAGGCCTTAGGTTTCCTTATTCTTTTTTAGGTGCTCTTTTACGTATTTGGAATTTGCTTTGCTTTTAACGTTTTATAATTTATAATCACCTCAAATCAAATCTTTTATAATTATCTGGAAAACCCTTGCAAGATACATTCAATATGAACGCTGATAAAAACTGCTCGAATGAGGCTGTGAACATCATTCATGAAATGATTTCCCAGTCCTCACCTTCTACCGATGCTGCTGGTGATGCTAACAGTTTCCTGGAAAAGGAATTAGAGAATACGCCTGATTATCAGGGAAGTTCGCCTGCTTGTCTCGAGTTTTTACAGAAAGTAAAAACTGTAGGTGATGCCGAAGCTCAAATTCGGTTTTCCATGAACTTTATGAAGGAAAGTTTATCCTGTTCTAATACACCTCGATTTAGAGATTTTTGGGATGTCCGCAGAGTTTGTCTGCCATTATTCAAGCAATCGATCGGTGTCAAGGTTCGTGCTGAACTTTGGGGGGAATATGTCGATTTGTCTGCGGAGGCTCGTCGTATTAAAGAAATGTTAGATGAGCAATCTGCATTTGCATTTGAGCAGATTGATCTAGCTATTCAATCTCTTGTTAAAGACATAGAATCTTCTGACGAGATATTGCTTGCGATTTCGGATTTAGTCATCCCTGAGATTTGTTTGACAATGCTTGATCATAAGGTTGAATATCAAGAAACTCAAAGAGAGCTTAATCTCCTCAATACTTTTGCTTTAAAAATTAACTCTTTGCGCAAAGAGGTTATTCGTACTGAGATGCGTATAAAAAACAAAAATAAATTGTTTGAAAAGCTCTCATCTTCTGGTGATCGTATTTTCCCAAAAAGGAAGGTCTTAATTAAAAAAGTTTCAGACATGTTTATGGCAGATGTTCAGGCCTTTATTAACAGGTATTTCGCAAACCCATCGGCTGAACGAGTGCCTCTACATCAACTGAGGGAAGAGATTAAAGCTCTTCAAACGGTTGCCAAGTCATTTACTTTGAATGTAAATACCTTTACCGATACACGGGTCAAGCTGAGCCAATGCTGGGATCAGTTGAAAAGCTGGGATAAAGAAAGGAAGAAAGAGTTTTTTCAGAAAAAGCAGGATCTTCAACAAAATGTTGATCAAGTGATAGAGCGGATTAAAGGTTTTGAGCTCTTAGCTGCCCAGGCGTCTTCTTTTGCCGAAGTGGCTCCTCAATTTGAAGAGGTCCTCTTTTTTATGCGTGGTATCGAACTCAGTTTTTATGACCAAAAAAAACTAAAAGAGACTCTTTTTAAACTCCGAAAGCCTTTTTTGGATAAGGAGGAAGAGATCCGTGCATTTGAGCAATTACAAGAAAAACAGAATCAGGAATTAAAACGGAAGCAAGTAGCCGATTTTAAGGAATCTATTGAGGCGTTAGCTGCTTCTTTAGATTCTACAGATATTGAAACTCTTATAGAATCTCGGGAGAGAATTCTTCAAGAGTCAGCTCAAATGCAGTGGCAAAAGTCAGATAAAATGATGATTGATCGCTTACTTAAGCAAATAAAAGACGGTATCGAAGAGAAGAAAAGCTATCGATTATTCTCTTTATCTGATTCTGATAAGGAAAAACATCAAGCATTACTTACTTTGCTTATTGAAAGAAAACAGCGACGTGCTGAAATGAAGTTGCAGATTGATGCATATAAAAAAGTGCTGGCCGGTTCTGGGTTTGATTTTGAAAAAGCCATCATGTACAAGGATCTAATAGAAGCAGAAAGATTAAGTCTTGAAAAAGCAAATGAATCTATCTATGAAATTGAAAAAAAATTAGTTGAGATACAGGGGTAGGTATTGTGCAAGTTTGTGTTTTTGATTTAGATCGAACCCTGATCAAAACCAATAGTAGTTTTCAGTTTTGTTTATACCTCTATCATAGAAATGTTTTTTCCTGGTTTCATGTTCTTCGTTCTTGTCTGTATTATATTCAACATCGATTTTTAGGTCTTTCTTTGACTGAACTGCATGAAAAAACTTTTAAAAATGTTCTTCAAGGTATGTCTCTGAGTCTCATTTCAGCTCATGTAAAAGAATTTGTCGATCACTGGCTTGTTGAGGCTTTATATATTCCAGCTATTGCCGAGCTGCGAAGGGCTCAGCACCTTGGATACTATACTTTAATTTTATCCAATTCTCCGAGTTTTTTGGTCAAACCGATTGCCGAGTGGCTTAACGTCACAGATTGGAAGGGTACTGAATACGGGGTTGACAAGGATGGTAAATTATGTCACATTGCGCATGTACTCAGTGGTAAGGAAAAAGCAGGTCAGCTTCGGAATTTAATTCGAAAGCTGGGGCTTACCAAAAACAATGTAATTGCGTATTCCGATAGTGTATCTGATCTGCCTTTGTTAGAGTCAGCAGGTCAGGCTGTCGTTGTTAATCCCGATAGAAAGCTAAAGAGAATATCGCAAGAGCAAAATTGGCTAAAAATATAGTTAATGAAGAAGAAATCGATTGGTTTTTTTGGGGGAACCTTTGACCCTATTCATTGCGGTCATCTTCACCTAGCTTTGTCTTTTCTTGAAAAATATAAATTAGATCAAATCCTCTTTTGTCCAGCGGGTATTTCTCCTTTTAAAATACATAAGAAGCCTCATGTGAGTCCTTTGGATCGGGAAGAAATGGTTAAAAGAGCGATTCACTCTATTCCTTTTTTTTCTTATTGTGATTTAGAAATTCATTCAGAAGGTTCCTCCTTTACCATCGATACAATAAGAAAATTAAAGCAAACATTTTTAGACGAAAAGCAGGACATTTCTCTTTATCTCTTGCTTGGTAATGATGTTTTAAGAGACCTTCCATTATGGAAGGACATCGAAGAGCTTTTGTCTATTACCCAGCCTTTACTCGGTAGTCGCCACCCGATACCTGAGCTTCCTTCTAATCTGTCACCGAAAGCTTTGGCAGCTTTGCAACAAGGTTACTCTCAGATACCAATCCTCGATATTAGTAGCACAATGTTAAGGGATAGGATACAAAGAGGGGAATATTGTGGTCATTTAGTTCCTTTTCATGTTCTTGAATATATTCATCTTAACAAACTTTATGAATGAGAGGCTCATGCAAGAAGACGATTTGTTGATTTTAAATGCTGTGGCTCAAACCATCTTTAATAAAAAAGGGTTTAATATTTTGGTTTTGGATGGTAGAAAATTTTCTTCACTGACAGATTATATTGTGATTGCTGAAGGGAGTGTAAACAGGCATGTCATTTCGATTGCGCAAGCAGTCAATGAATCGTTAAAAGAGTTAGGGTTATCTCCATTTTATAAAGAAGGTTATAAAACTGGAGACTGGGTTATATTAGATTATTTCCAATTCATGGTCCATGTATTTACTCCAGGTGTCAGAGAAAAATACTATCTTGAAGAGCTTTGGAGAGAGGCCGAGATTGTAGATGTGTCTATAGATGTATCTTCTTCTCTTAAAGAGACTTATTCTGAATTAGAACGTAGGGTAGCTTTCTAGCGGCCACCTCCTGAGTCCTGCTGGGAAAGGGATTGCAGAATTATCCATTATAACGTATTCTTATCGATCACTTTATAGAGGCGTTATGAATAAGAAACGTGTAGTCATTACAGGAATGGGGATTGCATCTTGTTTTGGAACAGATGTTAACGAGTTTTATAATAAACTACTTTCTGGCACCAGTGGCATTGTTCCGATAGAGGGATTTGATTGCCACGATTATCCTACTCGATTTGCCGGTCAGATCCGCGATTTTGATACAGGTGTGTACTTAGATAAAAAACAAGCTCGCCGGGTGGATCCCTATATTCGATTTGCAGCGGTTGCTGGAAAAAAAGCTCTTGAAATGAGCGGCCTGACTGATCACTTTCTAGAGAGTCTTGATAAAACAAGAGCTGGCGTTCTTGTCGGTTCTGGAATGGGTGGTATGAGTGTTTATGCTGATGGAGTAGAAACACTTGTCACCAAAGGCTTTAGAAGACTCACACCTTTCTTTGTTCCGTTTATTATTACTAATATGGCCGGCGCCTTACTTGCGATTGATCTAGGCTTCATGGGCCCTAATTATTCTATTTCTACAGCCTGTGCTACCGCTAATAACTGTATTGTATCCGCAGCGAATCACATTCGAAATGGTGATGCCGATCTTATGCTTTGCGGTGGTTCAGAGGCAGCAGTTCTTCCTATTGGTTTAGCAGGTTTTGTAGCGTGTAAAGCTCTTTCCGAAAGAAACGAAGATCCAACAAAAGCATCCCGTCCTTGGGATAAAAATAGAGATGGATTCGTAATGGGAGAGGGATCAGGTGTCCTTGTTTTAGAGAGTTTAGAACATGCACTAGCTAGGGGAGCTCCTATTTTTGCTGAGTATTTAGGAGGAGGCGTCTCTTGTGATGCAAATCATATGACCGATCCTCGTCCAGATGGGATGGGTGTTAAGCTATGCATCGAAGCTGCCCTGCGTGATGCGGGTATTGCTAAGGAAAGTATTAATTATATCAACGCACATGCGACATCTACTTTAGCTGGAGATCTTGCCGAAATTAATGCTTTAAGAGCAGCTTTTGGCAATCATTTACAACATGTTAAAATTAATGCAACTAAGTCTATGATTGGGCACTGCTTAGGAGCTGCTGGAGGACTTGAAGCTGTTGCTACAATTCAAGCAATTCGTACAGGGATGCTCCATCCTACAATTAATTTAGATGATCCTGAAGATGTTGTAGCCGATCTTGATCTGATTGCCAATGTTGCAAAACCTTGGAAGGTTACAGCTGCTTTATCTAATTCTTTTGGTTTTGGTGGGCATAATTCGACGTTAATTTTAGCTCCGTATATATCATGATAAAAGATGCTTCCTTCGGGATCATTCCGCTTATGCTAATTGATGGTGTATGGAAATTTCTTCTTATTCACCATAAAAATGGCAATCACTGGGGCTTTCCCAAGGGTCATAAAGATGGAAATGAAACCGATTTTCAAGCGGCTTGTCGTGAATTATTAGAAGAGACAGGTGTCCAGGTTCATACATGTTTAAGAGAGTCTCCTTTTGTTGAAAAATTTACTTTTCGCAGAAAGGGGAGTTGGATTGAAAAAACCGTCTCTTATTTTCCAGCCATTGTTACCGGTGATATTGTCATACAGCCTGCCGAGATTCGCAATGCAGGTTGGTTTTCTTTTTCTGAAGCGTGTATTCGACTCACTTTCGCTGAAGCCAAGTCAATTTGTGATCAAGCTAGACGCCTTGTTCAGCCGTAATTCCCTTTTCCCTCTATTAAGAGTGCCCGATCCTTAATATATCAGAATTTTTTAAGTTTTTTATTTCTAGTCTCTTCTAACGAGGCTTTAACACATTGGGTTAACAAGGCTAATGTAACCCAAGAAACCCAATGTCGGTTGCGGATTCAGGCGGCTATACTTGCTTAGCTTCGATTCAAGAGCTGTCTGCTTGGAAGGAAATTTAACAATACTTCCTAAGGTTGTATGGGATCACGATTTCATCAAAAACTGAAGATCTTTGGAATTAATAAATACTGGTATTTAGCCGGAGCAACTTCCAGAACATCTCCGACTTGATGTGGATCGCTTGAGAATTGGGTCCTTGTTGAATCTGGGGAGGTTAAAAATTACCTAAAATATAATAAGGTAATCTCGTCTTTCTTCTATATTTAATAACTATATAAGACCCTCATCACAATATGTAAAATGGTGATGAGGGTCTTATGTTTTTTCGCTGTGCATATTCGGCGGTTCTTCCTACCGGTTTACCAGAGTTTTTAGCTTAGCAAAGGTCTTTTCCTAATAAGCGAAGATCCAATAAAAGCCTTCAAATCAAGCTAGGGTCTTAGTATGGAAGAGTTTAGAATATAGACTAGTTTATGGACGGTCTATTTTTGCTAAACCCTGTAATTAACTCAGGTTTTCAGTAGGCCAGACGCTTTCTGCAGTCTTAATGTTTTTCTTTTATTCTTTTTACAAATGGTTTTAATTTAAATTAATTTTTTTATATACAATAATTTTTTTATTTAATGCATTATGTATATAATTAAAAATTAATGGTTTTATGTGTTATATTAAATAATTTAAATATATAATTATTTATTATGGTTGTTTACTTATTTATAATTAATTGATATAATATATGTTAAATAAACTATAAATTAATATAAGGAAGTAATTATGATTGGAAATACGTATTTTATGTCCATGATAGGCTCAAGATGTTGTAATAAGGTCTTCAGGTCGAATCGAGTCAACATTGGAAATAGGAATAGCTCAAAATTTAATTTCGCTATTTCATTGGTCGGCTTGGGTGCTGTATGTGGTTTCGGATTTGCTTTAACTAAAAAATATCCTGCTATTAGGAACGCTTCATCCTCCCTCTATCAGAATTTTTTACGTTATTTATTTCCAGCACGGCCCCCATCATATGGAGAGGCTCTCGTTAGTGCTGAGACTGAGCTACCCATAGCAACATTAGAGGAACCCAGGGAAGATTTACGTACACCTCTAGAAAAAGCTTTAAGTGAATGGGTTGAAAAGGGTTCATCTCTTGAAGAAAAAGCTATTCGGCTGGAGAATCAGAAGGCTATATCTGCTGCTTATCAATCAAATATCCTCTCTTTGAAGGGTGATTTGACACAACTTCCTTCTATTCTATGGCAGGAGCCTTTTATAGAACGATTAGAATCGTTAAAATTACTAGATTGCAATCTTGTCTCAATTCCAGAAGAAATTGCCTTAGCTAAGAATCTTATGTTCTTTAAAATAGAGGGTAGTAAACTATTTGAATTTCCAGCTTGTCTAATATCTCAACTGGATAAATTAGTTTTGTTTCAAGTAGAGAATAATCTAGATGTAGATAAAGTTGATTTTTACAAAGATAGATCGATCCTCGAAAATCCCCGCAGAGGAAATTCATTATCTGTTACATGGAATCAACAGAATGCGGCTTATTTATATACAGAAGGCGGTCGCGTCGCTATCCATGCTTAACATATAATCGGTTCTGAAACACAGGTCCGTATAAAAACGGGTCTGTGTTTTTATTTTTTAGACCCGATTCAGCTAGTTCTTTTTTCTATTTTATCCGATTTACAAGATTTGTGGGAAAAAAAAGAAGAATATGATATTTTTTTATGTTCATATTTAAACGAGAGTTTTACATGGCGTCTTCTCATTTTTCTTGCCCGGCTTATGCTCCAGCCGGTCTATCTACCTGGATGCAAGATCTTTCTAAAATTGTTTTTGCAAGTATCCTCATTAGTTTATCTTCCTACATAAGAATTCCCTTATTTTTCACCCCTGTTCCTTTAGTCCTTCAGTCCCACGTTTTGTTACTGATGGCAGCTCTTTTGGGATCTAAGAGGGGATCTATGGCCACAATTCTTTTTGTTATAGCAGGGATGTTAGGATTGCCTGTATTCGCAGGAGCAAAGCCAGGCCTTAGTTGTTTACTTGGACCTACCGGAGGCTATTTGGTTGGGTATATATGCGCCGCTTTTCTAACTGGGTATATATCAAATCAAGTAAAAAAACCTACATTGACTCGGATCTTTTCGGCGATGGCTTGTGGTAATTTGCTTATATATTTATGCGGTGCATGTGGTCTATCCATTTTTATGGATTGGACTTCTTGCTTAACCTTAGGCATCGTCCCTTTTCTAATTGGAGATGCCTTCAAGTTGCTTTGCACAACAAAGGCTATACAGTTTTTTCGTCAGCGCCTAGCCTAGATCGTTATTCAATACTGCCACTAATTTTTATTTTTTGTGGCAGTTTGCCATAATCTTTTTCGCTACCTTAGCGACTCCACCAGTTACCTTACCTATGATTCCACCAGTTGATGACGAGTAAACGTGAGTCCTTTGGTGATCGGTAGCTCCTTGTTTTACTTGAAAAAAAGTCGAGATCCCCTTCGTCCATGTCTTTTTTACATCATTTGCTTGTCTTTTTAATTCTGGTTTCGCGGTACTACCCGTGTTATCTGATTTATTGACTTTCATGAGATCCTCCGTAGGTTTTTAATTTATTTTTCTCATATACCGAAATATGATTTTTCAACAAATCAAATAGATTTATTCCATTTGATTTAAGGTAAGTGATCTTTCTTTTTGAGGTAGCTAATTTCTTTATGCTTATTTTTTTAGTGTTTTCTTTTGATCCTGGACACTTTCTCGATTTTTCATGGAGTTTATATCACTTTCCGCCACGAACCATTTTGTGATTTCTTCGATAATGGTTCTGGCTTGTTCAGGACTTTTCTTATTGGTTAGATTCATCTCTTTAATCTAATTGCGTAAAATTGAGATTAATCCTTCTATTAAGGTGGGGTATGATTGATTAGTTTCGACAATATGTGGTTTATTTTTTTGTTCATAAGCAATTCACATCATTTTATGATTATAAAGTTAATTATTATATAAAAATAGTATTGTAGTCAAATAACTTTTATTTTTTAGATAAATCTATCTAATTTTTATACTTATTGAATTAGGGATTGATCTGTTTTTGTCTTTGCATTAAGCCCTTGATTTTGGCATTATGCGGTTTACGGTAGGGTTATAAGAGGTTCTTATGAAAAAGCGTTCCTATTTTCTAAGCTGTTGTTTATTCCATGTAGCTAGATTTTTGCTAGCATTAAGATACGATGTTAAGATAGTCGGTCTTGACAACATCTCAAAAGAAAAAAGCATTTTATTTTTACCTAACCATCCTGCTGAAATCGATCCTATTTTACTTATGGTCTATTTAGGTCCAAAATATTTTCCTCGCCCGATGGTTGTGGAGCATTTTTATAGACTTAAAGGATTTCAATGGATTTTGGATTTAATTGGGGTAATCCCGATTCCTACTATGGAGGAAAAAGCCAATATTTGGAGGGGTAAAGAGGTTGCCCGTATTTTCCAGGATGTTTCGGAAAGGATGAGAGCTGGAGATAGTTTTTTAATCTATCCTGCTGGCAAGTTAAAGGCTGGAGGAAGAGAGCTCATTGGTGGGGCCTCGTTTGTTCACAGTTTATTACAAGCATGTCCGGGTATTCATGTGGTTCTTGTAAGAACGACAGGCTTATGGGGGAGTAGTTTTTCCAAAGCACCAACGGGCAGAAGCCCTGAGTTTGGTAAAACCTTATTCTTAAATCTATCTCGTCTTATAAAAAACTGGTTTTTCTTTATCCCTAAACGGGCTGTTCTGATTGAGATCGCAGATGCACCAGCTGATTTGCCTATTCAGGCACCACGCCTGATGTTTAATAAGTTTTTAGAAGAATGGTATAACAAGTACCCAGATCCGGGTCCGGAACCCTTATCCCTTGTTTCATATAACTATAGAAAAGAGGAATATCAAGAGATGGCTAATGCCATTTCTCCAGGCAGCTCTATAGATTGTGGGGTAGATATATCTGTTTCTGCAGAGGTTATATCTCAGGTCAAAAATGAGCTGGCCTCTTTATCCAAAGTTGATCCTTCAACAATTCATGTTAAAACAAATTTATCCAGCGATTTAGGGTTAGATTCGTTAGATATTGCCAACGTCCATATCTTTTTAGACCGTAAATTTGACGTAGTCGATTTTTCTCCAGGTGATCTACAGACTGTCGGTGATATTTTACGAGCCATATCGGGTGGTCTACAAAAAATAGAAAAAATAAAAGTCAAAACAGATCTAGTTTTTAAATGGCCTAAAGAGCTTTTTCGCAAGCGTATTCGTCCCCCACGAGGCAAAACCATACAAGAGGCTTTTTTAAGGGTCTGTGATGATATGGGCAGATCTTCGGCGGTAGCAGATGGCACATCGGGGGTAATGACTTACAGGGACATGAAGGTCGCAGTTCTAGCCTTAGCTGAAAAAATCGCTCGGGTACCTGGAGAAAAAATTGGTATTATGCTTCCATCTGCCGCTGGATCTTATATTACAGTTTTGGCAGCCCTTCTTGCTAATAAGATCCCAGTAATGCTGAATTGGACCGCAGGCGTTCGTGGCCTTGATTACGCCTCTGATATCACCCAAATTTCCCACGTGCTCACCTCAAGGCTTTTCTTAGATAAAGCGGACCTTACTTCTTTGGGAAGTATTGAATCAAAATTAATTTATTTAGAAGAGATTCGATATTCTATTACTTGGAAAGACAAGCTTCGTGCTCTTTGGCGCAGCAAGAGATCTGCCCAGAAGCTACTAGTCGAATTTGGTTTATCTATTAAAGCTGCATCTGATACAGCAGTGATTTTATTTACCAGCGGTACTGAATCACTTCCTAAAGCTGTCCCCTTATCCTATGAGAATATTTTATTCAACCAGGCGTCATCGATCTCTTGCGTACGATTTAAAAAAACAGACTGTATATATGGGGTTCTTCCTCCCTTTCATTCTTTTGGTTTTTCTATTACCGGGCTGATGCCAATTTTAAGTGGTTGTCGGGTATTTTATGCTCCAGATCCCAATAACACCCGCGGTATGGTCGATGATATTCGCTCTGCTAAACCAACAATTTGGTGTTGCGCGCCAAGTTTTATAAGGTCCGTATTTGCAGTAGCAGATCCTTCAGAGCTCAAAAGTCTTCGGTTAATTATATCTGGTGCTGAAAAAGCTGTCCAAATTCAAGACTATATAGCTCTTAATTTACCCCATGCTCAGTTTATGGAAGGCTATGGTATTACAGAATGCTCACCTGTAGTGACTCTATGCAGGCCTGGGCAGCCTCTTAAAGGGGTTGGCAAGCCGATTCCTGGGGTAAAACTGGCCGTCATTGATCGAGAGACTAAAGCCCGGGTTCCAGAGGGTGTAGAGGGGGAGATTTGTGTTCAGGGTCCAAGTGTTTTTGCAGGTTACTTATCCCCAGGTTTGCAGTCTCCTTTCATCGTATTAGAGGCATCGAAATGGTATGTGACAGGAGATATGGGATACATCGATGCAGAAGATAACCTCCATTTAACAGGTAGGTTAAAGCGTTTTGTTAAGGTGGGGGGGGAAATGATTAGTCTCGGGGGGCTTGAAGAAGAAATTTTACATTTTGCCTTGACTAAAGGTTTTTTAGGGACGTCTCCTGCTCCGACCTCACTTGCTTTAACAGTCAAAGAAAAACAGAGTGAGCGGCCTGAACTGATCCTTTTTTCTACTTTCCCCCTTTTAAGGGAAGATCTCAACACGTTTTTAAAAGATGCAGGGTGGGGTAGGATCATAAAAATTGCAGAAGTCAGGCATTTAAGCGAGATACCCTTGACGGGGGTGGGTAAAACAGATTATCGTCTTCTGGATGAAAAATATTTATCGGAGTAAATATGGTAAATCCAGTCCCTCCATTGATTCTATTTAACACAGAATCCCGTCTTATGGAACAGGTATCTCCAAAAAATGGTCATACAATTTTAATGTATACATGTGGTCCCACAGTCTATAATTTTGCACATATCGGTAATTTTCGAACCTATGTCTTTGAAGATGTCCTAAGAAGAACGATTAAGTTCTTCGGAATGAATATTTGCCATGTGATGAATTTAACCGATATCGATGACAAAACCCTTAAAGGTGCTATTGAAAAAGATATTAGCCTTGAAGAATTTACATCTCCTTATACAAAAGCATTTTTTGAAGATATAGATGCGCTCGGTATTGAAAGAGCCGAGCATTACCCGGCAGCTACTGAATATATCCCTCAAATGGTGTCGATGATTCAGCGTTTACTAGATAAAAAAATCGCATATAAAGGCGCAGATGGTAGCGTTTATTTTTCGATTAAACAGTTTCCATCTTATGGCAGGCTTTCCCACCTTCACTTAGATGAGTTAGAAGCGGGTGCATCTGATCGAATCGCAGCAGATGAGTATGATAAAGAACAGGCCTGTGATTTTGTTCTTTGGAAAGCTTACGATCCCTCTCGCGATGGTAAGATTTTTTGGGATAGCCCACTCGGTCAAGGGCGTCCAGGCTGGCATATTGAATGTTCTGCTATGGCCATGGATTTACTCGGTGAGTCGATCGATATCCATGTAGGAGGGGTAGATAATATGTTCCCTCATCATGAAAATGAGATTGCCCAATCAGAGGCTTGCTCTGGCAAATGCTTTGTCAAACACTGGCTCCACTCAGAGCATCTGCTTGTTGATCATAAAAAGATGTCTAAGCGATTAGGGAATTTTTATACTTTAAGGGATCTGATAGCTAAAGGATATTCTGGTCAAGAGGTCCGCTATGCCCTGTTGCAAACACATTACCGTATGCAATTGAACTTTACTTTTCAGGGTCTTGATGCAGCAAGAAATTCATTAGAGAGGCTGGCATCGTTTGTCATCCGTTTAAAAGAGATCACAAATACAACAGCTGCCCCATCAGTCCAGCCCGTTCTTAATCATCTTTTGCAATCGTTTCAAGAAGCGATGGCAGATGATCTTAATGTCTCTGTAGCGCTCGCTGCTTTATTTGATGCTATAAGAGAGATTAACGCCTTATGTGATGCGGATAAAGTCTCTTGTAAAGATGCGCAGGTGATCCTCGATAATCTTGCAAGAATTGATACGGTACTCCATATTATACCACTTGCGCCGAGTGAAGAAAAGATTCCCGAGGAGCTGCTTACTGCACTGTCTAATCGACAAGAGGCAAGGGCTCAGAAAGATTGGGCAGCTGCCGATCGATTTAGAGATCTGATTTTATCCAAAGGGTATATCATTGATGATACCCCTTTCGGTGCTCGCTTAAAAAAGAAGAGGTAATCTAGATGAAACACAAAAGTCTGACAACCGATGAGAGATATTTAGTCAGGTTATTTGAGATGGCTTTAAAATTTGAGGGGGTCTATTCCGAAGTAGATCGCTATGCTATCGGTCAAAATTTAAGTATCAATGATAAGAGTGTAGATAATATTGTAAGAATGCTTGCGCAAACCAATTTTATTAAAAAAGGTGAGGGCTCAGCAATCTACCTTACTCCTCATGGGGAACAGTTCGTTCATTCCCTTAAAAAACAATTACAGGGATAAAAAAAGCCCGCTTTTTAGCGGGCTTTTTTATTAGCTCTCTTCAGGCTTCATAATAGGAAAGAAAAGGACATCCCGTATAGAATGGACGCCTGTGAATAACATCACCAATCTATCAAGACCGATGCCAAGACCTCCTGTAGGGGGCATACCTTGGCAAATCGCTTCGATAAATTCTTCGTCTAAAGGGTTTGCTTCCTCATCACCGGCTTCTTTTTTTCTTGCCTGATCTTCGAGTAATCCTCTTTGTAGTACTGGGTCATTCAACTCTGAATAGGAATTGCAAAATTCTGTTCCTAAAATAAAGGTTTCAAATCGTTCTACAAAATTTTCTCTACGCAGCTGAGGGTCTCGATGAAGCTTGCAAAGAGGAGTTGTTTCAATCGGATGATCGATAATATGGTGCGGTTGGATCAGATGGTGCTCTACAAATTCTTCAAATAAAAGGGCTATTAAAATACCACGGGGTGCATTTTTCAGTTTGACGTCTTCAACACCATGCTTCTTTAAGATTTCATGGATCTGTTGATCAGCTAGGGTGTCGACATCTATGTTGCCGTATTTTTTAATGCTCTCTTTCATGCTCAGACGGATCCAGGGAGCTTTTACATCGACTGTGACTTCTTCACCCGTATCTTCTTTTTTATAATGTAGCTGTGTTGTTCCATATAATTTCATGGCAATTTCAGCAAAAAGATTTTCTGTAAATACCATCATATCCTGATAGTCCCAGTATGCGGCATAGGCCTCGAGCATGGTAAATTCAGGATTGTGTGTTTTATCAATCCCTTCATTTCTAAAGACCTTACCGATTTCATATACCTTATTAAAGCCACCGACAATCAGCTTTTTCAAGGGCAGCTCTAGGGCGATACGTAAGAACATATTTTGATCTAAAGCATTTAGGTGGGTTGTAAAGGGGCGTGCCTGCGCGCCACCGTACATGTTCTGTAGTACGGGGGTCTCCACTTCCATAAAGCCAACTTTTTCAAAGTATTGACGGATCATCCGAAAAATAGAGGATCGTTTTTGAAAGACAGACATCGTTTCTGGATGGGAGATCAAATCAAGCCATCGTTTTCTATACCTGACCCCCTTATCTGTTAAACCGCTATGCTTATCTGGTAGGGGTAGAAGGGTTTTGCAAAGAAGAGTCACTTTTTTTGCAAATAAGGTAAGTTCCCCTTTTTGAGTGTAAAATAAATGACCTTCTACACCGATGATATCTCCTAGGTCGATTTTTTTTTCGATGAACTTAATATCAGATAATTCCCCTGGAGGTAGTCCATCGACTTTTGTCAGGTCTTTATTAAACATAATTTGTAATCGACCTGACTCATCTAGGATATGACCGAAGGCATTTTTGCCCATCGCCCGAAACAGGATCAGCCTGCCAGCCACAACAGTATGTGGGGTCTTTCCTTCGCCAGCATCTTCACTATGGCCCACTTCTTTGCCTTCATAGAGTTTGGATAGGTCACCAGCTTGTGCTTTTGGGGTGAACTTCGGTGGATACGGCTCTATACCAAGAGATTGGATTTCAGAGAGCTTTTGTGATCTATTGATAAACTCTTCATAAGAATGGTATTCTGGATGGCTTGTCATGATGATTGGCTTGGATTTTAAGTTTGTATTGAAATAGTGTATTCTAAGATTTTTAGATGTTCTGTGCAAGCTTTCGAAGAGATCTTCTTCAGGTAATTATAAAAAGTTTTTTAACTTGTAGCGTAAGCATCTAATCTAGCCAGGTAGACGATTACAGATGTACAATTAGCTTTCAAAGCAAGTCTTGAACATCTGGTCTAATATAGTTAAAGGCCTCTAGGACTTTTTTTGCTTCATCTACAACGTATTGCCATTCCGGCGTGTTGATAAACTCAATAGGCTCTTCTAAGTGATCCTCTAGAAAAGCATCGAAAATCTTTTGTAAACTAGTTAATAGTTTTTCTTGATGTTCTGTAATACCATAATCTTTATCATTTTTAATGACATCAACGCCTTCAACAAAAAAATAATCACAGGTTTCATCAAAATCAATACATTCTGGTCCGATCCCTTTTATCCAAACGCGCATTTGGAATTCTTTATCGCTAATATGGGAAATAAGCCTTAAGAATTGCTGAAGAATATAATTTCTATCTAATTCCATGTGTTTACCATTGTAGTTGAAATTCTTCTAAGGGTATGTGAAGTTCGGGGCTTAAAGACTTATGAGTCTGACCAAATTGATCATAAAAACTCCCATCTTTTGTAACTACTACGTATGGTTTTTGTTGCGCCGGCCAAGGACTATGGGGTTTACCAAACATCACCCTGATAGAGGTGTGTTGATATTCAAGATGGACATATTCTATTGCAGAAGATGTACAAGTAGCTTTCAAACCAAGTCTTGAACATCCGGTCTAATATAGTTAAAGGCCTCTAGGACTTTTTTCGCTTCATCTACAACATGCTGCCATTCAGGGCTGTTAATGAAGAGTTCTGGAAAATCATTGTCATTAGAGAACTTTCTAAATAAAATTTTGAATTCTT
>CAMCLJ010000006.1 GCA_945875745.1 Chlamydia trachomatis | reverse complement strand
AAAACCGAATTCCTCGACAACCAAGCACTGGGTTCGCTTCTTTTTCATGCTCAAAAAACAAATTAGGGTTTTTATCTCCACCTATATCGAATACTCGAATAACGCAAGGAAGCCCCTTAGCTTTTTTTATAATATCAATATAGGCAGAGACTTGTTCCTCTTCCGAGATAAACAAGGTGTGTTTTTCTAAAAATAGATATTCGGAACGAAATAGCCCAACTCCTTCAGCCCGATACATATGCATTTCTTCAAGATCATGCAGATTACCTGCGTTTGCAAGGATATGGACGGGATAACCATCTACAGTCTCTGTAATATGATTGATATCTTGCTGTAGTAGTTGATAGGAAGTTTTTAACCGAGTCTTAATTTCTTTATATCGAGCTAACGTCGATGGTTTCGGATTTACGATCACTTCACCAGTTTGCCCATCAACAATGATAGATTTGCCTTGTAATGAACGAAAAAGATCAACATCAATACTCGATACGTAAGGAATTCCTTTAGCCCTAGCAATTAACGCAGCATGAGAATTTCCTCCCCCACTCTGAGTAACAAAAGCACATACACGAGATGCTTGGATTGCAGCAGTGTGAGAAGGAATTAACTCCTTAGAAAAAACAACAGAACTTAAAGGGATTTCGGAGAAGTTGAACTTACCCTTATCCGATAGGTGACTTAGAATCCGTTTGGATAAATCTAAAATATCCACTATTCTTTGCTGAAAAAAAGGATCTTTCATTTTAGAAAACTTTTTTTCGTAGTCCCGAATTACATTACTAAACACCGATTCTGTATTTCTTTTTACAACCCGTATTTTTTCTTCAACATTCTCTTTAATCAAAGGATCTTCAAGCATGAGAATATGGGTATCGATAATATCAATAGCTTCTAATGAGCCCTCTTTTTGAAGACTTTGCTTTAAGTAGGTTAGCTCAATTTTACAAGAGCTTAAGGCATCTCGATACCGATTAATTTCATAAGCAACCTGACTTGCTTTAATCGCAAACTCAGGTATCATTTCATCAATCGCAAAATCGATAAAAAAAGAAGTACCAATAGCGATACCTTCACTGACAGGTGCCCCTTGAATTCTAAATTCTAGATCGTCTTCCATACCTCTACTCCTCAAACCCTTGCTCAAATGCATAAGAAAGCCTATTGACTACATCTTCTGCATCATCACCTTCTACATCAATTCTGATTACCGCATTCTTGCCTGCAGCAAGCATCAATATACCCATGATGCTTTTGGCATTAATTGTTTCATTGTGGCAAGTAAATGAAACAGATGACTTTGTCTCTTGGAGCATTTTCACAATCGTTGTCGCAGGCCTTGCATGCAGACCCAGCTGATTTTTCACTCTTACATTACGAGACGCTTTCACTCAAAATCTTCCCTTTTTTTGCTTGCTAGCAATCGTTTCTAAAAGCTTGATATTAAAATCTTTTGCTGAATGGTAACCCATCTCTTTGAGTCGCTGATTTAAGACAATCGTTTCAATAAGCAAAGCTAAATCTCGACCGGGCTTTACAGGGAGCACATAATAAGGGATTTTAACTCCTAATAAGTCGATATCTTTTTCATCCAGACCCACTCGATCATAAAACGTTTTATCATCCCAAGCCTCTAACTTAATAACCACATCGATTCGTTTATCATCACGAACACAAACAGCACCATATAAATAGGCTACATTAATGATCCCGATTCCTCTAATTTCCATCAGATGTCTTGTTAAGGCAGCACCTGACCCCTCAAGATAGGATCCTTCACGAAGCTTAACATTAACGACATCATCGGTAATTAATCGATGCCCTCTTTCAATCAAACTCAATGCAGCTTCACTTTTTCCAACAGAAGAATCTCCCTGAATCATCACCCCAACACCAAAGGATTCAACTAACGTGCCATGACAAGTCATACTTGGTGAAAATTCTTCAAGAAGTAAATAGGTTAACCTACTTTGTAGCTCCATAGTTTTTAAAGAAGATCGAAATAAAGGAATTTCATTCTCTTCACAACACGCTTTGAGCTCTTTTGGAGCTGAAAGCTTACCGGCAACAATCACGAGGGGAGTCTGATTGGTTAAAATCACATGCAGTCGTTCTAATCTAGTTTGTATATTCAGATCTTTGAGATAGGAAATCTCTGAATTACCGAATATGAGAATTCTTTGGTTCACATAATTTTTCAAATATCCCGATAAACTCAAGCCCGGCCTATGGGCTTCCGGCAACCGAATGGGGCGACTGAGGCCGACTGAAGTCGATAATACTTCAAGACCTAAAATCTCTTTGTAGGAATCCAAAAGACTCTGACTATTATACATTATGCCTCATCAGTGAGTATATCGATTTGGATGTAAACAAAAAAGCCGTCGTAATTCGTCTATGATTTCTGCAATCAACCACATTAACACCTGTTCCCTTCCCCAAGGATCTATCATTCCGTCGAAGAAATTCGATCCCAAATAATCTGCAAAACAAAAAGAGTAAAGTAATTTATTCATTTTGCAAAGAAAAAAGACGCAAATCGACCCGATTTAAAGGGAAAAAGTTTGCAAAATATATAGGAAATACGATCAACTAGAGTAAGAAATTCAACCAATTAAAGCAGCGGGTATTGCTATATGAGTTACAGTAGAGTTGTTATTGTAGGTAGTGGATTTGGTGGATTACATGTTGCTAAAACACTAAAACGCGCAAGAACTGAGGTCATGGTGATTGACAAAACGAACTACCATCTTTTTCAACCACTTCTTTACCAAGTTGCCACAGCTTCTCTATCTCCGGGTGAAATCGCTTATCCTATTCGAGAAATTTTTCGAAACCAAAAAAACACCACTGTTATTATGGGGGATGTAGTCGACATCAATAAGGATAAAAAAGAAATTTCTCTGGCAAATGGTGATACTGTCAATTACGACTATCTAGTTTTAGCTGTTGGAGTAAAACACTCCTATTTTGGACATGATGAATGGCAATCTTATGCCCCGGGGCTAAAAACTATCCATGATGCTATTCAAATTAGGGAATCTATCCTCAGCTCCTTTGAAAAAGCTGAAAGAATCGGTAATCTTGCAGATGTATCCCGCTATTTAAACTTTGTGATCATCGGTGGAGGGCCAACTGGTGTAGAGATGGCTGGTGCTATTGCAGAAATATCAAGAACCACGCTCTTTAATAATTTCAGAAGAATTAAACCAGAAACAGCAAGAATTTACCTTGTAGAAAGTCTTCCAAATATACTTCCTGCTTATTCAGAAAAGCTTTCAAAGAAAGCAAAGCAGGAGTTAGAAGATCTAGGGGTCACTGTTCTTACAGGAAAAAAAGTAACAAAGATTACATCAGATGGAGTGACTGTTGAAGAACAATTTATAGAAACAGAAAACGTCATCTGGGCAGCTGGTAACCAAGCTTCCCCCTTATTGAAAGCTCTAGATGTTCCTCTAGATAAACAAGGGCGCGTCATCGTAGAACCCGATTTATCTATACCCAATCACCCGGAAGTCTTTGTAATTGGAGATGCAGCATGCAGCATCGGAAGCGATGGCAAACCACTACCGGGGGTAGCTCCAACAGCCATTCAACAAGGTAAATATGTCGGACGTATTTTAAAAAATCAAACCCCAAAAGGATCTAGACATCCCTTTGAGTATTTTGATAAAGGAAGCATGGCTACAATCGGCAAAGGTAAAGCTATCGCAACCATGAAATCCCTTGAATTTACAGGTCTGCTAGCATGGCTTGCGTGGGGATTTGTCCATATCCTATACCTTGTTGGCTTTAAAAATCGACTAGCTGTTTTAATGCAGTGGGTTGTAATTTTTCTAACAGGACAAAGAGGCGTTCGGATGATTTATGGACCACTAGATCAGGATATCCCAAAAAAACAAGATAAGTGATCCATCAACTCTGTGATAGAATTAAACTTTTGTGGGTTAGCAGCCCGGCCCTGTCCATGGGACTCCATCTACTTATTGGGATCTGTTTTTCTATACATTGGGATCTGCGCTATATATTGCTATCATTAATCCTAGTTCTGCCTCTATGCCACGGAAATAAAAGATTTATCGAGCAAAGCCTTATTTCTACGGCTAGCTTTCTTGTTGGATCTATATGGGGAATGGTTTCCTTGCATCATCTTGCCCCCACCAAAGAGCCGATATTAGGTTCTGCGATCTTCAAAATAGGAGATCTAAAACTAAAAAAATCGATCTTTCACTCCTCTTATCTATATAAAGGTCAAATCACCTACTTCCAATCAGATAGAGGACAGGAGCTATATCAAGTGCCCTGCCAGGTCTATCCCCCAAAAGGATATGAAAGACCACTTGCCAACTCTTCTTATTTTATCCGTGGAAAGATAGATGTGTCGGAAGATGGCTCTACTCGATTTAAGACAGAAGGGCCTTGGAAAAAGATTGATAATACCTTTTCCCTTGCAGAAATCAGATTTACAGCAAAGTTAAGTTTTAAATCATTTATATTCAAAAAAATAAAAAAGAAAAATGCTGCTGAATTTTTGTATGCTCTATCGACAGGAGAGCTTGAAAATAAAATAATGGCCAAAGATTTTGGTAAGCTTGGTCTACAACATATTTTAGCTATTTCCGGATTTCATTTTGCTCTTGTCGCGGTATTTTGCAAGTTTCTTATTAATGCAGCCCTCTCTAGGAAAACCGCTTTATTCGGTTTAATAATTTGCCTGACCGGATATTTTATTTTTTTAGGCAGCTCCCCTTCCGTATTTCGAGCCTGGATTGCAATTACACTCGCGGCATTGGCAGAGCTAACAGGCAGAAAAAGCAGCGGACTGAACACCCTAGGCATCTGCCTCATCATCGAACTCATCTGCAATCCAAACGTGATTTTTCATATCGGATTCCAATTTAGTTTTCTGTGCACAGCAGCTCTACTTATCTTAACCCCAAAAACGCTTGAGTGGATGTCGATTTTTTTCCCTAAAAGAACATCTCGAGAACTCTTAGATTTTCCCATTTTAGATAGAATAGCTTATTTGGCCTGCTCATTTTTGCGGACATCTATGGCAGTGACCCTATCTGTTCATCTGGCTTCAATCCCTCTTTGTTTATACCACTTTGAAAGTTTTCCCATACTCAGCCTATTTTACAATTTATTCTTCCCATTGCTTACAGCTATTAGCCTTTTTCTTCTGCTATCATCTTCGCTTATTGGCCTAATTTGCTTCTTTCCTGCCAGTGTCATTGATTGGATCAACACCTGCCTGACCTCTGCCTTAGTAGATTTAACCGAACATACCCCCCGCATTTTTGCTTATTCTATCAGGCTGCCCTCGTTAGATCTATTTTATGTAATTACCTGGATTTTTATTTCCTTATTATTTATCCCTTATATTAAAAATGACAATTTCATATTTAAATGAAAAATCTAAACTAGACAAAATTCCAATTATTAAGCCTTACTCTGAAGGGGTCTGTCGGATCCAGCTTTTGCAACAGCACCTGCTTAGCCCACTCGCTCTCGTTCCTAAAAAATGCCAGACTTCCCGTAAGGCGTTCTTTTTCCTGGGTAAGCCTCCCTTTCTCCTCGTTATCCGAATTCAAGGATGCAAAAAAATCAGCAGATGCCGCTGTTACACCTCCCATGGTCAGGAGGGCCAAGAAGCCGGCATACATACCTAAACTCTTTTCCTTACCAATCGTTGCAAACACAGCAGCTACACCGGCCAAGCAAAAATAGGCCACAATCAGAAGAGTAGCGGCGCCACCAACAAGGACTGCAACACCAGTTATTTGTCTATTCCTATAAATATTCGGATTTTTTAAATGTTCTTGTAAACGAGTTTCAATTGTGTCTAAACGCCTATTAACGTTACCGAGCTCGAACGAAATTTTCCCTCGAACATCGCCGATCCATTCTGGGCGTTCATTACCACGGGAAGTTATACTTCCTTCAACAGATTGGACGGCAATACCAAATGTACTACTTAATGTAATTATATTAATACTTATAAATTAATTTATTTAATAATAACATTAAAATATATTAATTTAAATAATAAAAAAAATTAATAGGATGCATTAAAATTTATTTTATATATAAGGAAATCATCCGAAAAGTGCCTCCACGAAAATCCTTTGCGCAACATATAAAGGATTGCATTCAGTAGCTTCCGTTTACTATAAATGGGTTTTCTTCGAGGAGCTGATGCTTTAGTTTCTTTGAGTATGGGCTCTAAAGGTCCCCATTCCTCATCTTGTAGGTTGTCAGGGTATTGTGCTCTCATACTACCCCTCTTTTTAGAGGGAACATTTTACTCAGTTTTTAATTTGAAGACACTTTCTAAGATCATCTCTGATGTCTCAAGGGACCCTGAGCCCCAGACTTCGGTTTAAAACTGTTTTTCTATTTGATTTTTATTTTGGACCTGCCGTATATTCTATCCTTTGACTAGCAATCTTTAAGCTATAGTTCTAGTCATCTAATAATCACATGGCGATCGTAGCTCAGTTGGTTAGAGCACTGGATTGTGGATCCAGATGTCGCGGGTTCGAGCCCCGTCGTTCGCCCCATTTCAGCAACTACCTCTTCCCATAATAATTCATTCTGTGATAATAGATTAAATAGTAGACTAAACCCTATACAAACATGACCCTATTTCAAGCATTCATATTAGGCTTAATACAAGCATTTACAGAATTTTTTCCAGTAAGTTCATCAGCTCATCTTAAATTGACTAAAATATTACTTGGAATTGAACCAAGTGGGGATTTAATCTTATTTGATTTAAGCTGCCATCTTGGGACCTTAATCGCTATTATCTATTTCTTTCGATTGGAAATTATAGAAATTTGCAAAGATAGGGGAGGGGGAATTCTCCAAATATTTGTCGCATTACTGCCTTTAATTCCAGCCTATTTCTTGCTCAAACCTGTTAGAGAATTTGCATCCAATACCGCTTATCTTGGATATTGCCTTATCGCAACGGGAGTAATCTTATTTGCAGGCCACTTTTTTAAAATTCCAAGAAAACAAAAGGAAGTAGCTCACTCAAAACTAAAAGATGCATTTTGTATAGGCATGCTACAATCAATTGCTCTAATTCCAGGGATCTCCCGGAGCGGATCAACGATTGCTTGTGCAAGTATACTCGGATGGGAACCGATTCATGCTGTGAGATTTTCTTTTTTACTGTCGATTCCAACAGTTCTTGGTGGAAACACCTTAGAACTGACAAAAGCCTACTTTTCTCATACTCCCGTATGGGAGGGTGGCACTTCAATGCTCATTCTAGGGTTTTTTACTTCCCTTATCGTAGGGCTTATTGTTATAAAGTTTGCCATGAAAATCCTAGAAAAAGGCAACCTCAGGCCTTTTGCTTACTACTGTATAGCCCTTGGACTATTTACCTTCTTCCTTACTCGGAGCTAACCCATGTCAAAATCAGCAGACCACAAAAAAAAAGTTACTCACCCAGAAGCTAAAGGTCTGTGTCTTATTGCTGGCTCCTGTGTTACCCTGCTCTCCCTGATTAGCTTTACTCTACATGGTCCCTCAAGTAATTTGCTCGGGCTCATTGGTTATGGTATTGCTTGGGGCTTGAACATCACATTCGGTCTCACCTCTTATCTAGTCTGCTATTATATGCTCTGGTCAGGATGGAAATTATTATCAGAAGAATCGATTCTTCATTTAAAAACCAAAACCATCTACTTTTCCATTTTTATTTTTTCGTTATCTATTTTACTCAATCTTCTTGCCGAACTGCATTTTCCATTTCCCCTAGCTTTAACACATAAAGTATATAGCGAATCAGTCTTGTTTGATCTGCCCTATCCACATGCATGTGTACGTCGTAACATGGGCGGTGTGCCTGCTTATTTTCTTTATCGAGATCTGCCTAACTTTAATTTACAAAGGATGCTCAGTGATGTAGGGGTTGGCATCACTTTTTCGATTGCATGCTTTACAAGTTTTTTATTAACGACAGAAATCCGTATTTTGCCACTGATTCAAAAAACTATTAAAAAAGTTCAACAATGGCAGGCATATCTCAAAGACAAAAGAATAGCACGCAGACAGAAGCTGCATCTGCCTTTCGAGCCAGATCTTCAAAATATAGATGAGATGGAAAAAAGCCTTACCCAACCCATTCCTCAACCTCTGTATAACAAAGCCAATAAAAAAACAGAAATGAAGATCAAAACGACTGCAGATGAAGAGACCTCTTATGGTACTCCGATCAAAAAAGAAGTTTCAGAAATCCAGTCTAGCGCTAAAAAGAAGCTGATGGCTATAGCTGCCCAAAAAGTCTATAATGGGGATTTTTCAGGGTATCAATTACCCCCTCCATCTCTTCTAACTAACGCTCAAAAAATCGATCAACCTTCTTTAAAAAAAGAGCTCAAACGGCAAGCTGAAATTCTTGAAGAAACCCTTATGAGTTTCGGAATAGAGGCGAAAGTAGGAGATATCAATTCTGGACCTACAATTACCTCATTTGAAGTGCACCCAGCAATCGGAGTCAAAGTCCAAAAAATTAAGGCATTAGAAAATGATATTGCCCTCAATTTACAGGCGAAATCAATACGAATTATCGCACCTATCCCAGGTAAAGCCGCAGTCGGGGTAGAAGTTCCCTCACTATGTCCTCAGGAGGTGGGTTTTAAAGAAATGCTGATTGCCTATCAGCAACAAAAAAAGCTCAATGTCCCTGTCCTACTTGGAAAAAGTGTGAATGGAGACAACGTCATTTCTGATCTTGCAAAAATGCCCCACTGTATTATTGCTGGCGCAACAGGCTCTGGTAAATCAGTTTGTATTAATACACTTGTGATGTCGATTGTCATGAATGCAAGACCCGATGAAATTAAGCTGGTTTTGATCGACCCGAAAAAAGTGGAGCTAAGTGCATATACTAAGCTACCCCACCTAATAGCTCCTGTCATCACAGAGGCTCATGGAGCCTACGCAGCGCTGCAGTGGCTTGTAAAAGAAATGGAAACCAGATATGAAATTTTAAGACAACTCGGTCTGCGTAATATCAATGCATTTAACACCCGGGTCCCCAATCAAGAATTAGAATCGTCTTTAAGTTTGCCGATACCTGCAAAAATGGCTACTATTGTTGCCATTATTGATGAATTTGCCGATCTTATGATGGTCTCTAGTTCTGATCTAGAAACACCAATCGCACGGATTGCACAGATGGCTCGTGCTGTCGGAATACACCTAATTTTAGCGACACAAAGACCTTCTAGGGAAGTGATCACAGGTCTTATTAAAGCTAACTTTCCGACCCGTATTTCTTTTAAAGTCGCCAGCCGCATTAACTCGCAAATCATCTTAGATGACACAGGAGCCGAAAGTTTACTTGGTAATGGAGACATGTTATTCTTACCCCCTGGGTCTTCTCAATTGATAAGAGCACAGGGTGCTTATATTAGTGATGAAGACATCAATAAGGTGATAGCCTTTATTTGTGATCAAGCCCCTACGAACTATCTGATTGCATCATTTGATAAAATGAAAAAAGAAAATGGTTTAGATGAGCTAGATGAACCAAGAGATAGCATGTACGACCAAGCTCGATCTATTGTGACAGAAACCAATAACGCCTCGACCACATTTTTACAAAGAAAACTAAAAATTGGCTATGCAAGAGCCGCTTCTTTAATGGATGAGCTGGAGCAAAAAGGAGTCATTGGGCCACAAGAAGGCAGTAAGCCCAGAAGAATTCTTATTGAAGCAAGCCCACTCGATAAAAAAGGAGTTTTCCCTCAGTTTGAGGAATCAGCTAGAGAGAACATATGAAAATACAACCAAAAAAAAGACTCCAAGAAAAAATTGAAAACCAGCTCAGTCCCCGACTTGGCGCCATCGGATGCATTCTTCTGCTTTGCGCCCTCTGCTCTCTTACCTATGGTCTAATGGTACACCCCATACCAAAAACTGTGATCTTATCAGAAGAAAATCAGCTCGTTTTAGAAGGAATCAGTTCTAACTTATTTGAAGTTGAAGATGACCCCAGTACCCTGTTGCCAGAAAATATTTTTAACTTTTATTTAGTAGCCCTGCTATTTGGATCTATGGGATCGTTCTGTCTCTATATGGCATCAGTCAAAAAAAAATCTCTTAAAAATATCAAATAAAAAGAAATAAACTAGAATTATTTTATAAATTTTGCGATTAATACAATTAAGACAAAAATAATAAAATAATTCTTAAATGCAAAAAGAAAAATGGCGCATTCTAATTGTAGATAGTAGTCCTGCTACAGCTGATATGCTCAAAGATACACACCTATTTAATATAGAAACTGCCTCATCAGGGCAAGAGTGCTTTGCGAAAATCAAAATGTTTCAGCCCCAGCTAATTATCTTAGATTTCTTTTTTCCAGGACACCACGGGATCGAGCTGTTAAAACTCATTAAACAATCTCTCCATTCTAAAAATGTCGGTTTGATTATGACCTCTGATCACAGCATGATTCAAAATTATCATGCTTCGATTAAATGGGGAGCTAATTATTTCCTACCAAAACCATACGCTGTAGAAGCTCTATTAAGTATTATCCATCGTTTTTTTAATAAAACCCTATCAATCGATCCATTCGAGGAGCCCCCACAGACTGCTTCTGGATGTCAGGAAAACTATAGCCCTGAATCGAAAGAACCGGCTAATTATATGAAATTTTGGGGGACGCGGGGATCAAATCCTGTCTCGGGGGCTGAGTATATCCAGTTTGGTGGTAATACCTGCTGTTTTGAAATAAAAAATGGAAAGGATCGGGTGATTATCGATGCAGGGACCGGTATCAGAGTACTCGGCGATACCATGAGGGATGGATTGAAAGATCCTTATCATATTCTTTTTAGCCATACACACTGGGATCATCTGCTGGGTTTTCCTTTTTTTAAACCCATTTACTTTGCAGATGCAAAAGTGCACCTTATTGCGCCACTTGGCTTTGATAAATCTACAAAAGAACTATTCAATGACATGCTAGCGTACGACTATTTTCCGGTTTCATTAGATGATATCAAATCACAAATTGTATTTGAGGACATACGTGACTCACAACAACTCAACTTTGGAAGTATTGATATATATACCCACTATGCATTTCATCCGGGAGCCACTCTTTGTTTTAGAATCCACGTAGCGGGCAAAAAAATCGGATACATTACCGACAACGAATTTTTAATGGGATACTTTGACGACCCCAATCACATCGAAAAACAACCGCTTTTACTTAAACCTTATGAATCTATGATTGAATTCTTTAAAGGGTGTGATCTGATGATTCACGAGGCCCAATATACTCCTAAGGAATATAAAAACAAGGAAGGCTGGGGACATTCTTCGATATCTAATGCATCGATTTTTATGAAAGCCGCCAGCATCCATGACTGGATTGTTACCCACCATGACCCGCACCATACCGATAGCATGCTACAAAAAAAAGCTGAGCTACATGAAATAATTATGGAAGAAATTCATCATCCATGCAAAGTACGCCTTGCCTATGACGGGATGACAATCCCTCTGTAATTTAGATTCTTAATAAAACAAAATCCTAGCAATAGATCAGTCTCTGTTAGATAAACTTTAGCGGATGACTAATGGTATCTTGGTTTGCAACTGATACATCGATATCAGATCCGCAAGATTGTAACATTTTTCTAATAATATTAAGAGCAAGCTCTGGAGCGTTACATTCTGATGATAAATGTGCTAAATAAATATACTTCAAATTTTTATGAAGAACAGATCGAATCAGCTGAGCACACGATTCATTTGACAAGTGCCCCTGACGTCCTAACACCCTCTGTTTGTAAACCATAGGACGGGCTGATGCATGGACCATCTCTGGCTGATGGTTAGCTTCAATATATAAATAATCACACTCGCGCAGCTGTGATTCGACCAAAGTTGATGGAAAGCCAAGATCAGCACAGACTCCAATTTTCATCCCAGCAAAAGAAAAAGTAAATGCGACAGGATCTACTGCGTCATGCTGTATACTAAAGGGATGTATTTCTATATCCCCATACACAAAACTTTCCCCAGTAGAAAAAATCTTAAATTTTAAGGGGTGATTACTTTGAGATAGAATCACTTTAGCAGTTTCACTATTGGCAAAAACTGGAAGATTAAATTTACTACATAAAACACCCAAACCACGTATATGATCAATGTGCTCATGGGTAATCAAAACCGCATCGATTTCATCAATACTCACATCAATCTGCGAGAGCTTATCAACGATCATCTTCGCACTAAGACCTGCATCAATTAACAACTTGGTATTTTCTGTACCGATATATAAACAATTTCCCTTGGATCCCGAGGCAAGCGGGCAAAAGCCTTTCATAATACTCTCTGATTACGGATTAACATCGGCGGAAACAGCATCTGATACGATCTGTTTTTTTGTATGGTGTGATTAGTCAAGATAACCATCGCAGAAAGTATACTAGAGAGGCAATTTAACACAAGAAATGGAGGTGTTGAAGATCGATTTTATAAAAGGTGATTCTTAGCTTTATCATCTACTGTAGCTACAACACATCCTAATCTTTAGTTGATTGACTGTGAACGATCTCTGTGGTCATCAGAGCAAAATAGATAATTATTTCCTTACGAATATACAAGTTTGACACCAGATGTAGTAATTCTGATTGCATCTGTCGCAATCGGAACATTGCCATTGTCCATAGCCACAATCACCTTGTCTTTTAAAATCCTTAAAATACAGCCCTCTTTGATCAGCAAAAATACCAGAAGTTTTGATGGCCCCAAAAGGCAGGGTTACATAAATCGAGTTACCGTCGAAAAGAACATCAGTAGAAGATATGTATATCTTTTCACATGAAAAAAAGTTCTCTGTTTCCTGTCCCTGTAAATCCTGCTTACTGTCTAATAAAACCTCGTAGGGCTCTTTTTTTTGATTGCAAACTTGATCACTCTCAGTAGCATAAGAAAATTGTAAAAAACAAATAAAAAGGATAAAAACAACAACTCGCGATCCCATAGACTTCTCTCCTATTAAATGATTGATGAACTATTTATATTCCTGAGGAATTTTAATATCAAATATTTTAAATCGCCTAAATAAATGCATCCCAGGCTAATCGTATAAGATTTTTTATGGAAAAATTTTTGCAAAAAAAGAGAAATTTAAATAATGATTTTATTCCAATGGCTATTGGAATTAAAAACCCTTAATCCACTTTTGAATTTCTTTATCGGAAACAACTCGATTACCCTCTACCGATACTGTTTTAATGAATACTTTAGCATTTTCATCTAAGGAAAGTCTTTCTTCAGGGATATCAATTTCAATAGATGGAGCATCCTTATGCAGTTCAAGAGGCTTACCTTCATATGCCCTGCTCAATTTCTCTTTCAATTACCCCAGCACCAGGCGGAAGAGATGGGGGGGGGCTGCTAATAAGACAGCAGGACTAGCTAGCAAAAAAGAAATTATTTTTTTCATTTTATAAATCCCTTATGAATTTGTATCAAAACCAGTTAAATCATTTTTTCTAATAAGAGGGGGGTCAATTAATGAATCCTCGAACAGTTATACAAAACTTACACAAACTCAATCATCGCAGGCTGAGCTTTTTCTCTTATCATATACTTAATCTGGTGGAATTCTCTTGTTTGTGGGACGCGATATCCTACTTTTCCCTCATTTCTCGAATATTGTAAGTAATATATCGGGACCCTTTATCCCCATCATGCAGAACCCCTTATTCTGTGATATCACGTATCCAAAGTGTGTTTGGCTTATCTAAAAAGACCAATTAATTTCGTTATAAGGTCTCTGTAAGATATTTTTTAATCTCCTAGATGATTTTTTTTCATTTTTTTCTTATATTAAGCACCTGCCTTTTTAGATCCTGCGATCTTCATTCCAGCAAGCTGTTTCTTAACATGCTCAAACTGTAGATTAAACGATTGAAACTAACCTCAATAAAAAATGCTATTTTTAGCAGAGAATTTAAATGCTTTAACTAATAGATACGAGTTAGACTGAGGTATTAATAGATGTTGACCTTACGCTTTGCCAGGTCCACTAATCAAAAGAGATGTAACGAATTCATTTTACAATTAGAGCTATATTGTCTGTGTTTTTTCAATAGATGTCCTTTATGTTTCTATAGGTTCTCATCTATGTTCTTTATATATAAAAAACGGTAGCTACATCAGCCAATTCATCCAGAAACAAGGACGTTTAAATGAATCGAACTGCCTTGGCTTTTACCAGATGCATACTTATGTATTTCTAGAAATGTACGTATGACAAGCGAGGTGGCTACAGGGCACATAACAACATATATGACAAAGAGGCTGTCAGTGTTAAAAACTCGCTAACTCTCGAATTGCTTTTTCGACATCAGCCAGTTGAGGTAGCACCTGATCTTCGAGAATTTTACAATAAGGAACCATGCAATCATGTGCTGCAATCCGTTTTACGGGAGCATCTAGATAAGCAAAAGCCTGCTCAACAATTCTTGCAGAAATTTCCGCTCCAAGACCTACATTACGCACAGCCTCATGGGCCACTAAACATTTTCCTGTTTTTTTAACAGATCTAAGAACTGTTTCCATATCCATAGGCACTATCGAGCGCAGGTCGATTACCTCTACAGAAATCCCTTCCTGAGCCAAGGTATCTGCTACCTGTGATGCCATAAACACAAGCATACCCCAACAAACAACAGTGATATGGGAGCCATCTCTTACTACCTTTGCTTTACCAATTGGAATAATCTCATCAGATCCAGGCTCTTTTCTAGCGCAAAAAACTCTTTGTCGATACAGAGCTTTATGTTCTAAGAAAATGACAGGATTCGGATCTTGAATCGCTGATTTTAATAACTTTTTTGCATCAGATGCGTTGCTCGGAATAACAATTTTTAAACCGGGACAATGGGCTAGAAATGCCTCGACACTCTGGGAGTGATAGGGGCCGCCTTGGATATACCCACCATAAGGCATACGAATAACGACTGGACAGCTCCACTCGCCGTTGGAACGATATTGGATATTGGCTAGTTCATTGACTATTTGATTGATGCCGGTCCACATATAATCTGCAAATTGAATCTCAGCAATAGGTTTTAAACCGGTAAAAGACATGCCAATGGCAAGACCTACAATAGTAGATTCTGCAAGAGGAGTATTAAAACACCTTTCCACTCCATATTTTGCTGTTAAAGACCTGGTAACACCAAACACGCCACCCTTACCGAAAGCTACGTCTTGGCCAAATACGATAACTGTAGGATCTATTTGCATGGCTTCATCAAGACCATGGTTTAATGCATCTACCATTACAACTGCTTCCTGACCGGAAGACGAGTCATCGGCATCACGTGAGACTTCAATAGTCTCATGATCTTGAAATACTTTAGTATAGGCAGTAGAGGCCTCAGGAAACGGAATTTGCTCTGCGAGTAAAGCTGCTGTTTCCACCTTTTGAAAGCAATCAGTCTTAAGTGCTGCTAATTCGTCGGCTGCAACAACACCAGAAGAGACCAGCCATAACTCAAAACGGGGAATTGGATCCCTCTTACGCTCTAAATCGATTATCTCTTGATTTTTATATTTTCCTGGATCATCACTACTACTGTGAGCACCTAGCCTAGGCACCTTAGCTACGATAAGGGAGGGGCCCTGACCATCTCTACCTCTGTTTACTGCTTGAGCAAGAGAGAACGACACCTCTTCATAACTACATCCATCAATATCGTGGACTGCAAGACCTTTATAGCCAGAAGCCATATGAACGATAGATCCACCAGAGGTTTGATCAGCTACCGGCACAGAAATGGCCCAACCGTTATCCTGTATCACAAAGATCACTGAAAGAGCATGTAAACAAGCAAAATTTAAAGCTTCGTGAAAATCACCTTGAGAAGTTGCACCATCTCCTGCTGATACATATACTACCGCATCACTGCCTTGAATTTGGAGTCCCTTTGCAACTCCAACGGCCTGCAAAAATTGGGAGCCGACAACACTTGACTGACAGGGAATGTTAAATTCCTTATGAGAAAAATGTTCAGGCATCATACGACCACCAGAATGATGGCCCACATCACGAGCTAGAAAAGCAGCGAAAAGGTCTTCAAGAGGGCATCCTAACCCAATCACAAAAGATCTATCTCGATAATAAGGAAGAGCCCAATCCCGTCGAGCCTGCAAGGCAATGCCTGCTGCACACCCAATCATCTCATGACCACATACAGATAAATGAAAAGTACCACCCTTATTTTGACGAACTAATTTGGACATTTTATCGTCGGTAAAACGAGTTATGTACATCGACTCAAGAAGCTTTAGGTAGTCTGCTTTCTTATTGATCAATCCGGGTAATTCTTTTAGATCTGTCTGTATATTAATAACCATGCTATTTCTTATGTTTTTTTTGAATCTGAGTTACAACTTTAACGCCAGGTTTTTTTACAGCTTCTCCTTCTCCAGAAGATTTACGTGTTTTTGCCTTATCTTTAGGCAACACATCCTGGACCAAATCAAACATCCTTTTATCGCTAACACCCTCAATCCCTTCATCAGGCAACTCTTGGGTCATCGATCGAATCAATTTTCCTTCACTTTCCGAACCAGTAATATCATGAATATCAGTTAAACGCCCTGAGAGATGTCGTAGTGATTCGAGCTTTTCCGAAAGCGCCTGAAGTTTCGCGTCAACCTTAACCCTTGAACTACCTCTTAAACTAGCTAAAAGCTGAGCCTCAGTATCGTAACGAGCAGAGAAGGTTACGGAAGTAGCGCTTGAAATTTCAGGAAGATAGAGGAATTGCAGCATAGAATGGGGTACTGTAGTATACATATCCACAGTTACCTGTGGCTCTGTTTCTATTTTTACTACCTGTTTAGGAGGACGACCTCGTTTAGGGCGTGGATTTAAGGCTTCATTAGAATAATAAGTTTTGGCTTTTATCTGCAAAGCTTCACGCGCGGCGGATACATCCTTTGATACTTTTACATCAAACAAATGACGCTTTACTTTTTCCATCACATTCTTGGTTAGATCCAAATCCTCTTCAAAAACAAAATGGATGGATTGATTACGCAGCCACTCTATAATTCGTATTCTAGAACGCTCTTGATAGTACTGTTGCCATTTCTCTAATTCATTAAGATGGTCGTAAATAAACTCTAGAAAATTTTCTCTAGCTTCTTTTGACTGAATAATATCTAACAACTTTTCTTTTGTATCTATGTCATAAACTTTTTCGTTAATAAAGCCTTCCATAAATTTTTTAGTTTCATAGAAAGTCATCTTAGGAATCAAATAATACCGGCCAGAATGGTCTATCAACTCTTTTTCTAAATCATCTAATTCTTTAGATCCTTTATCTAAATCAACAAAAACGATAAAACCTTCAACCTTATCGAGATAAAAATCCCTTTCATCATCAGATTTAGTAAAAGCATCTAATAACCGATGGAAGCGAAGCAAGAGTGGATTTTGCGCTTGTGGATAAGATTTATTCATATATTTTCCTTAGAAAAGATTAAGTATAGACTACCACATTTAAACACTCACTTCAAGGATAAATAAATTCTTTTTCGAATAGGTAGATCAGCTATGTAAACCAAGAGTTCAATCTGTAATTAAAAATTGCAAAAAACAAAAAACAATTTCAATATATTACCCCATCACGCTAGCTACCTAGGATGTACATATGGCTATCACTCCTTATGGGAGCAACAACTCCAAGACCCAATCTCTTATAGCAACACCCTTAAGCTCTGCCGAAACAGCAGCACAAGCTGCTCTACAAATAGCAATTCCCATAGCATCTAATACTTTACAAAATTATATCGATCGCAAACTAACGATTAGAATAGGAGAAGATTCTCCACAAGAGAATAAACCATCAAAAATGGGCACTGGACCCATGCAGCCATTACATACTTCAGATTTAAAAGGGTGGGACTTCTACAATCTGGGTAAATCAATTGCAGAAGGGGTCCTAGACACCCTCGGCCAGTCAGATCTGCTCGAAACCCTTAGTTCAACGATATCCAAAATCTGGGCTCAAAAAGGATTGCCATGCCTTCTTACCTATCACGTAGTAAAACACCTAACCCCTCTAGCCTGCAATTGGATAGGGAAATCTTGGCATCTCGACAAAACTAAATCTCAATTGACGATTAACAAAAGACCAAATGCCTTATTTAAAAAATTTAATATATTATTTTATCAAGAACCAACCCAAGAACCACCAATCCACACCCCCGCATTAACCAGAATAATCGATAGAATTGTAACGTGCGTGAAAACCGCGGCAAGCAGCAGATTACACCTACCAAATATCCTGATATATGGACCTCCAGGAACAGGCAAAACCTTAACTGCCAATTCAATAATCAAAGAAACCCAGGCAAATTATATTTCGTTATCAGGGACCCAGCTGACTCAATGGATAGCTACAAAAGAACATATTCGCAAAATAGATGAATTATTCAATGGACTAGCAGCTGAATCTCAAACTACTATTTTGCTTATCGATGGAGCGGATGAGGTGTTCAAAGAGCGAAATTTAAGCGACCAACTGCATCTAGAGTTAATAGATGCGTTCTTACACCGGACAGGAACACCAAGTAAAAAAATAATGGTTATTATAATTGCAAGTCAATTTGATAAGATAGACGCAAGCCTGTTAAGCAGAATGAGTCATACAATTAAATTAACCCTGCCACAAACTGAAGAGCGCAGAAGAATAATTCAGCAAGGTATTGACCGTCTGTTTAAAGCAAGGGGTAAGCTATTTTCTTCAGACATAATTCAATCAATCGCAATAAAAACAGAAGGCCTGTGTGGACGTGGTCTGCTATACCTGATGGATCAAATATGTCTAGCTCAGATGCAAAATTGTCAAAAGCAAAGCCTTACACAAGATGAGATTACGAGTATAGTCGAAGAAGTTATAGATTTAAAAGGCACAAGCGCACTGAATATGTAGACCACACACCCGGATCTCAAGGCATTACTTATTCTATTGCACATCTTAATTTCTCTATGACATCCTTCATTTCATCATGTAAAAGTGGCCGTTTTGCATTGGCTATATACATTTTTAAAATGAATTGAAACGCAGAATCATCTCCTGCTTTCCGAGGCACATAATGAAAATGAACGTGAGGAACAGACTGTCCGACTTCAACACCATTTTTTTGAAGAAGAAAATAAGAGGAAGTCTGAAATACCTTTTCTGCGGCTTGATTTACTTTTTTAATAACCCTACCTATTTGCGCAATCTCGAGGTCTGTTAGCATTTCAAATCGCTGTACATGCCGCTTTGAGATGATCAGACAATGTCCTGGCAAAATCGGTTTATGCGTATATAAAGCTAAAACAAGATCATCTTCATAAAATTTTTGATTGTTTAAAACGACTGGATCACAAAATGCGCATTTGCCACTTAATGGAAGTCGAGATGATGATTTAATAAATAAGAAACAAGCCCCTGCAATTAGACAAAATATTACAAGCAGAAATAGGCGGAATATGCCACGCATACTCACCTACCTAGATCCTTGTTCTTCACTAACTTTATTCAGAAGGGTTTGAGCTCTCTTTTCAGTGACATCTCCGTAATACTGCCCTCCAAAAGACAGTCCTGATTCCATTGTTTTATACTGCCAAGCATCTGGCAGGATGATGTATCCATGAGCGTCATTTGTGAGTCCAAAGATAGAAAGATGTGGAAATCCTAAAGTTTTTGCAAAAATTTTTAAACGTGTCTCATAAACACAACTTAATTCTCCAGGGATAGTGATAAAGGGATAAGAATGATTTAAAACGAGAACATTCATTTCAGTCTTATAATTTTTGACAGGTAAAACAAGTCCGAAAGGGGTTGCTTTGGTCTCCAGAAAGTAAGGCTCTTTTTTTGTAAGTACATGTAATACTTCGCTAGTTTCTGTCTTATCCCAAATTTCTTGTACTCTTTGAGCAAGAACTTTACCTAGCAATTCACAAGAGGTAAAGCCATTATTATCAATCAAAGGATCGGGAATAATGTCACCCTGGGCTCCATTAAAATATATAGGTTGCACATCACCACCCAAAAGAGATTGAATATGATCTCTTGCATAACCGACAAAATCGGATGAGAACAATCGGTTTTGACTTTTTAGTACTGTGGGATGAATAGGATAATTAAAAAGAATTGCCAAAGCAGACCCGTCGATCCTTGTGACTTTAATCACTGTGAGCTCTGAATCAGGGATTACATCTTTAGGCCACGTACCTCTATATGAACCTAACCCTTTAACAGATCCATAACCAATTCCAATTCGCCCGTCTATCGTGTTTCTACTGGATGCAACAATTGCCTCAACTACTTTCTTAATATAAAAATCTCTAACCTCTGCATCAAATTCCCCTGCCAGACCAGCTCCTAATACAGGAATATTTAGATATGCCCCGCCTCCAGAATGTGTATGAGAGGAGGCTATATAAATTTCGCATCCGGAAAGTAATGGATCAGCATAGACTCTTTTTTTGATATCTTCGACCATTTCCGAAGTAAAACCTAAGTGATCAACACTACAAAAGACTAATTTTTTATCCCCATTATCTATAAAAAGAGCTATCGCTAAAAGGGGATCATGAACCCCTTCCATCCCCTGACCTTTTCTATCAGTATACCCTGCAGAAGGGGTGCCTATATCAGGTGTGATATCAGATTTACCAATTCCCACATTGATCTTGGCAAAAATAATTGTTGGGAAAGCAAGTAATAACCATAGACTGCGAGTAATGTAATTCACGGTAGGCTCTCAATTTATTATGTGAATGAAATCAGGGTATTATACAGGATCTTCTTAAAAAAAACAGCAAGTAAATGAGGATTTATAGAGTAACGGTCTAGCTGATTTCAGGCCTAAATCAAAGATTAAAATATAAATTAACAATGCACCACCCCTTGTCTTAGTATTATCTGCGTGTTTAGAAATTGTAAAAAAGAAATGACAGGACCTCCCATCAGAAAAAACGAGATAGGCAAAAGGAGCTGGATTGGTTATATTATCAGAGATCATTTGGTAAACAAAGAAGACGTCATTGACATTTTGGGAATGAGCTTTTAGTATTTATCCAATTTAATGAAAATTACTTTCTCAATTCTCATTTTTAACTCAGATCCTGGAGAGCTCGTATGTTAGACATCAAATTAATAAGAAAAGATAAAAATGCGGTCGAAGCAAAACTAAAAACTAAAGATCCAGAAATTTCCCTATCACCAATTCTTGTTCTTGATGAACGTATGCGCACAATTAAAGGATCTGTAGAGGAACTTAAAGCCACACGCAACAGTCTCTCGAAAGAAATCGGTGATAAGAAACGCCTTAAAGAAGACACAACCTCATTAATGCAGGAGGTAGCTGGCCTTGGTGATCAAATTACTCTTTTAGATAAAGAGCTGATTGATGTGGAGCAAGAACTTCACATGAACCTTGCATCAATGCCTAACATACCAATGGATGACATCAAAGTAGGTTTGGATCCAAAAGATAATGTATGCATCAAAACTGTCGGAAAAAAACCGGAATTTACATTCGCACCCAAAAATCACGTAGAGCTTAATGAAAAACTCGATTTATTTGATTTTCAAAGAGGGGCTAAAATCGCAGGCAGCGGCTGGCCTACCTATAAAGGTTTAGGTGCCAGGCTAGAATGGGCGCTTATTAACTACATGATTGATACACATGTGGCCAACGGCTTTGAAATGTGGATGGTACCTCACCTAGTTAAACCAGAGATGATGTTTGGGTCGGGGCAGCTACCTAAGTTTGAAAAACAACTCTTTAAAATTCATGATGATGACTACGAACTCTTCCTCATCCCCACATCAGAAGTTGCTTTAAACGGACTCCATTATGATGAAATCTTTAAAGAAGAAGATCTTCCTAAAAGATATTTCTGTTACAGCCCATGCTTCCGCAGGGAAGGTGGTGCTGCAGGCTCCCAGGAAAGAGGCTTAATTCGGGTCCATCAGTTCAATAAAGTCGAGATGTTTTGTTTTACAACACCAGATCAAAGTCAAATCGTTTTTGAACAAATGCAGTCTTCTGCGGAAGCAATTTTGCAAGGGCTTGGCCTGCATTACCGAAGCATGTTGCTAGTTACAGGTGATATGTCATTTGCAGCTGCTAAAACAGTCGATGTAGAGGCTTGGCTACCCGGACAAAATAGATACTACGAAGTTTCATCTGTATCGAACTGCTCAGATTTCCAAGCAAGAAGATCTCAGATTCGATTCAGAAAGAAAGATGAGAAACCAGAACTCATACATACTTTAAATGGATCAGGACTTGCCACTTCTCGTTTAATGGTATCTCTGTTAGAAACAAATCAACAGGAAGATGGATCTGTTCTTCTTCCCGAGGTGCTACATAAATACATGAACGGAATTAAGTCTCTGCAACCAGGACGTTAAAGGGGTGTCTATGGCAACGGCTATCGACGATTTAAAAAACTTTCTTGATCATTCTCCAACAGCTTTACACGCTGCAAAAGAAATGGCTACGAGACTAGCACTTAAAGATTACATACCTCTGCAAGAAAAAGGTCAGTGGCATCTGGAAGCAGGCAAGAACTATTTTGTATCGAGAAACGGATCTTTTTGCGCATTTCGTATGCCCAGCCAAATCATTGAGCAATACATTATTTTTGCAGCACATACAGATAGCCCGGCCTTAAAAATTAAACCCAACCCAGAAATTACTAAAGATAACATGAGCTTGCTTGCGACCGAATTATATGGAGGTCCATTACTTTCGTCATGGCTGAATCGAGATCTAGGAATTGCTGGAAAGATCGTTATAAAAAATAAAACAGGAGCAATTGAAGAGAAGCTGATTTTTATCGATGAAACTCCTGTAATTATTCCACAATTAGCGATCCATTTAGACAGGGATGTTAATGAAAAAGGACCACTCCTTAATAAACAAGAACATCTGCAAGCCCTTGTTGGCCTGAATTTACCGAAAGGTCTAGTGCTACAGACTCTGATTAGAAAAAGATGTTCCTTTGATGAATTGCTATCTTTCGATTTATTTTTAACTCCTATAGAACAGGCTCGATGTACTGGAATGAATGGGGAATTCCTCTCTTCTTATCGAATCGATAATCTAGCCAGTGTCCATGCAGCAACCACTGCCTTTGGAAGCTGCATCAAAAGCCCCAAACACACATTACAGATGATGATCTGTTGGGATCACGAAGAAATTGGTTCTAAAACCTGGGAAGGTGCATACGGCACCTTCTTTGATGATGTAAGGGCAAGAATCATAGAGGCTTCTTCTATGACAGTGGAACAAAATCTAATAGCAAAATCAAAATCTTTATGCATCTCTTTGGATATGGCTCATGCCATGCACCCAGGGCATGAGGCTAGACATGATCCTCAGCACACACCCCTTTTAGGCAAAGGAATAGCTGTTAAGTATAATGCCAGTCATAAATATGCAACATCTGCAAGCTCTGCCGCATTTATCCATGCACAGTGCCAAAACCTGCATCTACAACATCAAAGCTTTATCTCCCGGTCTGATATGTCATGCGGTAGTACCGTAGGTCCCATCAGCGCGCATCATTTAGGGATCGAAACTGTTGATATTGGTTGCCCCCAACTTTCCATGCACTCAACAAGGGAAATGCTGGCTTGTCAAGACTACACAGATATGTGTGTCTTTTTAACCCATGTAATTCAAAACGAACGTGTTTAGGAAGTAATCTTTTCATGAAACCATCTTCACCGAGCCACTTTGAAGGGAAAACTCCCGAAGACCACCTTAAAGAAGCCCGACTAAAAGGTCTTGCTGCGTCATCTGAAATGCATGGTATCGAGATGCCGGGGCATATTATTGCTTTTGCAGATACAATGAAAGATATGACAATTGCCCTTTTAATTCTTTGGTCCACAAGCCTTATGCTTATCCCGAAAAAAACCACACTCATCATAATGATCCTCTTTGGATTGGGTTGGCTAATATGGAAACCTGCACGGTCGGCAATCGTAGGGTGGGGCAGGCTCAATAAACTACATCGGTTGATTGAAGAAGAACGGTGGGAAATTGAGCATAACCGGGAACAAGAAAAAATAGAATTACGAGAAATGTATCGATCCAAAGGTTTTTCCGGTAAACTACTCGATGATGTAATTGACGTTCTTATGTCTGACGACAACCGGCTTTTACAAATTATGTTAGAAGAAGAATTAGGTCTCACCCTTGGCATTCATGAACATCCACTCAAACAAGCCTGTGGGGCTGCTTTAGGAGCCCTTGTTTCCTCCTTTTTGATCATTCTTGGGTTTTATCTATTTCCGATATATGCACCCCCGATGATTGCTGCTTTTTTAATTGTCTGTGCATCTGTGATCACCTCTCATTTTGAAAAAAACCCAAAAACAGCAAGCCTCATTTGGATCCTTGCAACCGCTTCTATGATCACTGCCACAACATACATTGCAAGCAAGGCTTTTATATAAAGAACCAACCGAGATTATGACAACTAGCCAACCACCCTTTGTATTTGATGAGTTCTTCGCCTCAGGCAGGGAAGACGCTATAAGCCCTTTCCTAACCCCATCCTCTCATTATTTTAGTAAAAATTTGTTATTAAAAGCCTCTATCTTGGCCTCTACCCTTCTAACCATTTCATTTATCCTACGTACCTTCAATCCAATCTTATCTGAGATCATGCTACTGATGGTTTATTTTCTGGTTGGAACCTCGGCACTGATTGATTCGATCCAAGACATTAAAAACATGATTATTAATATCGATGTGCTAATGACTTTAGCAGCACTACTTTCAGTAATTATTGGTAGTGGGTATGAAGGAGCTTTATTACTTGTGCTTTTTGCATTATCTGGCGCGATGGAAAGCAGCGTAACACAAAAAACAAAAGGGGCTCTATCTCACTTAAATACACTGGCACCCTCTAAAGGATTAGTGATTGACCCATCAGGAGAAATCATAGAAAGAGGAGTCAAAGACATTAAGATAGGAAATCATATCCTCATAAAGGCAGGAGAAATCGTTCCCTTGGACGGGCTGGTGATCGATGGTAGTTCTTTTGTTAATCTCAGCCACCTGACAGGAGAAAGTGCCCACATTCCTAAAGGCAAAGGGGATGAAGTACAAGCTGGCGCTAGAAATCTCGATGGCACACTAACGATCGAGGTAAGCCGTTTAAGCGCTGATTCGACCCTTTCACGTATCATACAATTAATCACACATGCGCAAGAGGCCAAGCCTAAACTCCAAAAAATTATCGATCGATTTGGAGATACCTATGCTCTAGTAGTTATTGGCTTATCCTTATTATTTGCGTTATCTCTACCATGGATTTTCTCTTTCATCCCTTATTTTGGTAAAGAAGGGTCGATTTACCGATCACTTACCTTTTTAATTGCGGCTTCTCCCTGCGCCCTTATTATCGCTACACCAACAGCTTATCTCAGTGCAATCAGCAGCTGCGCAAAAAAAGGGATCCTTCTTAAAGGAGGAATCATTCTAGATGCTCTTGCTAGCTGTAAAAGCGTTGCTTTTGATAAAACAGGAACGCTGACAACAGGTGATCTTGTGTGTACAAGCTTTCAGTGTTTGACCTCCAACTCTGATGTAATAGAAGCCGTTGCAGTAGCAGCCAGTATAGAACAGCATGTTGTCCATCCAATTGCTAATGCACTCATTTCATACGCCCAAGGATCTAGAGCACCTCTGATGAAAGTTGAAGGATTTCAAGCGATTCCAGGATGTGGAATCCAGGCTCAAGCGATGTATAAACAAAATCTTCAGCCAGTCTTTATCGGCCACTATCGTTTTGTATCATCCCAATTTGATCCTGCTTTAAACGAGAGGATGACAAAAAACCCAATCCCAAAAACTGAAGAAGGAAAAGTCATCACCTACATGCTTATTGGGCAGGAACTCTTTTATATTACCTTTACCGACCAAATCAAATCCGAATCATCCGCCCTCATTCGGAGCTTGCGCGACAGACTCAACATGGATGTGACCATGTTAACAGGGGACCATCAAGATAACGCAAATGCAGTAGCTAAAGCGATTGGAATCGAAAACATACACGCTAACCTCAGGCCAGAAGACAAACTAGAGCTGGTAGCTGCTATGGCGCAAGAGAAAGGGTTAATTATGGTAGGAGATGGGGTTAATGACGCACCTGCTTTAATGCGTGCGACAGTAGGTATTTCAATGGGGAAAATAGGCAGCGCGACAGCTATTGACGCATCTGATGTTGTATTTCTTCAAGATAATCTGGCCTCATTGGATTGGCTCATAGACAAGTCTCATAAAACTCTATTCATTATTAAACAAAATCTCATGCTCGCTTTGGGGGTTATTTTATTCGCAACCTCCCCTGCGATTCTAGGACTTGTACCCTTATGGGCAGCAGTTATTTTACATGAAGGGGGCACTGTTCTTGTAGGGCTCAACTCATTACGTCTTTTAAGAAAATAAAGCGGGTTAGGTGATCTAAGAAAATTAAACTAATACGGTAATAATTTTATTCGGATTAGTTTATTTAATTAAAAATTACATTTTATAAAATGTAATTTTTTATTTCTGGAAATTATTTATTTACATTCCCAGAAATAAAAAACTATAACAGACAAGCAATCTAGGTGATACCCAATTGATTCTGAGAGACCCATTTAAACGCTGGGCCAGCGCGACCCATATCGTACTTATGACCGTCAGATCTACTCAATATTTGGCTCTTACCCCGGATCACGTCTGAAGCAAAAGAAGCAATCGCTGCAAAGACAGCGCGCTTGCGATTGATGTGTGCTGGATGTGTACGTAGGGGCTCGCTTGCACGATCTACCTCATTCTGTATAGAAGTTCTAAAGCCTGTCATGACCTCTGATAAATAAAGAGCTCCTAAAGGATTATAGCCTGCACGCTTTGCAAAATATGCACCTGTCACATCAGCTTCATACTCACACAACCTTGACTGAAATAATAAGGTCAATTCAGTCACTTTATCGGTTAAATAGTCTAAAAGCTCTGCAAGATCGTCTGTATTCCATTCACCTATTGCATAGCCAGCACATAATGCTATTAGTAATTGAGAAGGAAGCAGATGGGATAATACTAATCCACATAGGACTGTGACAACAGCCTTTACAACTGGGCGCTGCGCCGCATGGCGTGATGCAACGTGAGTCAGTTCATGCCCGATTAAAGCAGCCAAAACATCGTCTAGTGTTACACCAGATAAATCTACTGAAATGATCGACTCATCTGCGAACTTTACCTCTGCATCTTTAATCGTCTTACTTCCTATTGCGCCGGCGATCTCTTTAATAATCTGACTATAGATTCGAATGGCACCAGCTGGTAGGGCAAAAGCGTTCGTACTATTGGACTGAATGGTTCGTATATGATAATTGAACCCGGTTGGTTCATTCTCTGGATTTAAAAATGCCTGGTTTTCCCGAACTACCCTTTGAAATACCTCATCGACTTTTTGAGATATTGAAACATCAAGTGTCCCTGGCATGATTTCGTAAGTAGAGAGAGCACCCCGATCCTCTATGGCTGTAAAAATAGAGCCCATACATTTTTCAACGCTCCGTGGTATCATAAAAAAATGTCTTTTTCCATTCACAATATTGATCGGACAAATTGTATTGACAAGGGTATTGTTCTGTAAATCCAATTGATCCGCTACAAAGCTTGCAGCCCCATTGCATCTACTCCAAATAGAATCAATCACACAAGATACATCGTAGGCCTTGTCCTGCATCCACAAGCCTTCTTGTTTAATCACACCGTGTTGTCTGATATACTCAGTTTTTAGTGGGGCAAGCCAAGGGCTTGCCTGAATACTTTGAGCCGATCTTTGGGCACTGTATAAATCTGTATAAATAGACATTTGATTCTCCTTAAAAAGGCAGGTAATATAATTATTATTGTAATTTAATTTCAATTAAATTAATTATTAAATAAAATAGAAGGTAGCATATTCAATAGATTGCATAAAATCTGGTAATGCAAATTGGCAGAGGAACAGAAAAACAGGCTAACATTAACCCACTCAGCTTTTAGATCTGTATCTCAATTAAGCATCGAAAAGCGATGAGGTGCTAAATTAGAAAAGTACAGACATCTTTTCTTCCTTTCTGTTCAATACAATCAGCTTCATTTGATTTTGATGGATTGAATTTTATACCTGTTTTTTTTATGTATAGGAATAAAGCTATCAACAAATAAGGAAAATACCTATGCCCTTTTCTCATGATTCTCAAAGACGGTTGAAGGAAGCTATCGCTAAAGAGGGGCAGGTATTTGAGCATGCGTACCTATGGCTAGAAAAACAAATGCCTACCTGTTTTTTTAAAGAAATAGAATATGAACATATCCTTTTGATAACAAGCACCCTGGTAAAGCTTGATCTGCAAGATTTTTTTTCGACTCTTCACATTAAAAACAAAGGATACTCCCTATCCTTAGAAGGATCTGCAACTGATATAGATATATTGAATCTGTACGGTTCAAATGGAATTAAACACTATAAAACATATGTTTCTCAATCTTGTCCCGATTTTATTGGCACCACTCAACCTTTAATGATTTGCACGCTCCATTTTATAGAAGAAGATGGGCATGTAATACAAAGTCAACAATTGGAATCTACAGCACAAGATTGGATAAAAAAAATAGAAGGCAAAACCAGAGAGATCACGCCAGAAATAATCAAACAATTGCTGCCAAAGATTTCTTTAGAATTCTTATGCAAACTCGATGAAAGCCAGGTTCCAGTTGCCCTAGACTTGTTATATAGAGCTCTCTCAAGAGATGAATGCCAGTATGATCTTCAATCGAAGGAGCCTACTTCAAAAGAAAATACCCTATTTTCCCATCAGGTTATCTGTGCTTGGAGATCCCCTAACAAACCAGATCTTTTATATCAAATAAGGGTTACTGCGGCTCTGCATGATCTAAACATTAATGAGATCAATTTAACATATGTGAAGCAAGAAAAGCAGGGAACCATTTTACTCATCTGCCTCCATTTCTCTGATTATGCAAAAACTAAGCGGTTAAAAGCTTCTAATGTACAGGATTTTTTAGAGGAGCTTGTTACGCTTAAATATTTTACAGGCATGGATCTTATCCAATCAACATTTGTGGTTACAAAAAAACTAAGCGGTAATCTCGGCAATTTAACAAAATCTATAGCTTATTTTCTGCACCAGGTCCTTGTTCACATGGACTCAAGTATATATACCTTGTCACAGATAGAAGAAGACCTATGCAGGCATCCAGAAATCACAATCCAAATTTTAGAATTATTTGAAAAAAAATTCGATCCAAACCATGCAGATACACTAAAATATCAAAGCATCTATAAGGCAGTAAAAGACCTGATCGACAACCTCGATACAGGCAACTCACAAAATGATACGCGCAGAAAAACTATTTTTAAACAAGCGATCCATTTTGTTGACTACACTTTAAAAACTAACTTCTATAGGAAAAATAAAACTGCACATTGTTTTAGACTCGATCCGCAATACCTCGAACAAGTGCCTTATAATAGAATGGAGAAATTTCCTGAAATTCCCCATGCAATCTTTTTTATGAAGGGCCGCCGCTTCCTCGGCTTTCATATTCGGTTTAAAGACTTATCTCGAGGAGGGCTAAGAACTGTTGTACCAGAAAAAATAGAACAAATGCTTTCTGAAAGGAATAATGTTTTTGCCGAATGCTACGGCCTGGCTTTAACCCAGCAGAAAAAAAATAAAGATATTCCAGAAGGGGGGGCAAAAGGGGTTATTTTTCTCGAGCCATCGATTGAAATCGAAAAAGAGAAAAAGATGGTTCAATATGAGCTCATCGAGGCTGGATTACCCATAGAAACAATCTCTAAATACATGGAATCGTTTGCTTATGAGCAAAAAATGGAATCGATGTATCATGCTCAGCGCGCTTATATAGAAAGCTTTATAACTCTGATTAACTGCGATTTAGATGGGAAAATTCGGGCAAAGGATGTGCTTGATTACTATAAAAAACCTGAATACATCTATCTTGGGCCTGATGAAAATATGCATAATCATATGATTGAATGGATCGCTGAATACAGCAAGCAGCGTCAATACAAACCAGGTGGCGCGTTTATTTCAAGCAAGCCAAGTGCCGGGATTAACCATAAAGAATATGGTGTGACCTCTCTTGCAGTAAATGTTTATGTAGAAGAGGTCCTACGTTATTTGAAAATAGACCCAACAAAAGATACTTTTACGATCAAAATGACTGGAGGACCTGACGGAGATGTTGCGGGCAACGAAATGGCCAATCTTTACCATTTCTATCCCCATACCGCTAAATTAATTGCCACAATTGATGTTTCTGGAACAATTTATGATCCACAAGGTCTTGATCTAAAAACAGTCTATGAGCTCTTTACCAAGTTAGAGCCGATTGCAGCTTATCCCCCTACCAAGCTCTCAGAAGATGGATTTGTATTAGATCGAAAAAAGAAACAAGAAGATCCAAATGGAGATTATAAAACCTTATGCACAAAAAAGTATCAAGGCAAACTAGTTGAAGATTGGCTTGTAACAAGCGAAATGAACCATCTGCTAGGGCACAATGTACATCAAGCAAAAGCTGATATTTTTGTTCCAGGTGGAGGTAGACCAAGAACGCTTAATAGGTCTAATGTATCTGACTTTCTCGATCCATCAGGTAAGCCAACGGCGCGTGCGATAGTAGAGGGAGCCAATCTGTATCTTACTCCAGATGCTAGACGATCCCTTGAAAAACTCGGGGTTTTAATTGTGAAAGATAGCTCAGCTAATAAGGGTGGGGTTACGTGTTCTTCGTTTGAAGTCCTATCTACCCTTTGCCTTTCAGAAAAAGAATTCTTAGAAGAAAAATCAGTCCTAGTACCTCAAATCCTTGAGATCATTAAAGCACAAGCCCGAGACGAGGCACGCCTCTTATTAAATACTCATAGAGATACAAATGCCTTTTTAACAGACATTTCCGATGCTATTTCTCATAAGATCAATAGTTTTATGTACGAGCTGTTAAATTTCCTCGAGCCGATGACCCTGTCTGATAATCCAAAAGACCCTCTTATCCAAGCATTACTCAATTACTGTCCACCACTACTACGTACTAAGTACCCAAATCGGGTTATAAAGGAAATCCCCGATATTCATAAAAAAGCTATCATCGCCTGCCACCTAGCCTCAAGGGTTGTTTATCAAAGAGGTCTAGAATGGTCGCCCCATGTAACCGATGTACTTCCATTGCTTTGTCAGGATCAAAACATTACAGGCCCCACAATCAACTAAGCACTCTGCTATATAGACTGCGTACTAGTTTTGATAACAATGGATATGAACACAGAAGCCTTAGTAAAAAAGCCGTGTTATAAACGGCCCGATCGAATTGGGAAATTAGTCTAATCCTAGTTGTTTTATCTTTTCCTGTTCGAAGGACAATCCGTATTTGTGCATTTTATTATATAACACTGTCCACAGCTTGGACATTTATTCCTGACCTTAATACGATATTCAACTAATCCATCCAATCTAGAAAAATGAGGATGTCTACCCTCTATTAAGCCCTGAATTCGATGATGAAATTGCAGCTTTTAGATGGAATAGACAAAATCTAGCTTAGAAAAGCCTTAAGCTGGTTTTGAATATGGTCTCTATTAAAAATGCATATGCATCTCCTATTTATAATCATTCGAGATGACGCGGGATCTGACCTCCATATTGAGCTTAATCGGCCAATACAACTTCTCCAATACATTCCGTGGGCAACAGTCAATAACCAACCCTATGAACCATTGCTTCGGATGAATCTATCACTTGTAGGTGAAGAACGTGCATTTTAAAATAACTCTGTTTTTTATTGTTAAATTACAGCTGCCCTGATTAAATCTTTTTAAATTCTTTACATAAGAGGACGCCAATGGACATACAACCCTTTATCCAATTGCTTGAGCAACAAAACCCCGAACCTATAAACATAAAGTTAGAAGGTGACATAGACCTTCCCGAATTGCGAAATCTCTTATCTTCTATTGTTAGGTTTAACCTCAATCCGGCACGCTCTAATATGACTAGTACATTTTCTATGAAAGCTAAGCAACTATCAATTATAGAAAGTCTACGTCATGGAGATCGTGACAAATGGGAAAAATTGGCTATCGTTGTTGGGGTTATTGGAGGATCTATTTTGATCGGATATGGTTTTAAAACTTGGTACAATCATGAATACGGGAAAGCAGTACAAAAAATCGCAACAGGTAATTGGGTTATGAAAAACCGATCGGGAGTAATTCTGAGAGCGGCTACAGTCGATGACTTTATGTTTCCTTTTCAGATACTTAGCATCAATCTGGCTAATATGGGGGTCTGTTGCAATATATCGGCGTTATTGAATCTACATGAAGGGACTAAAACCACCGTTGCTGCTGAATTGAACATTAAACCTTTATCTAGAACACCTTTAGAGCACCCAAACAACAAGCGAAATGCGGCGGACACCGGTTGGGAAGATCCGAACGGAGCAGGCGATATCCTAGATTCAGAATTGAATACACCAAAATGTATTCATCTTAATGGTTACGCAATGAAATCAACTAGCGTGCTCAAGACCCTATTAAATGCCACAGATCCTAGACAACATTACTCCCCCCTATTCAACGAGCGACTGTCAGTTGAGGACCAGCGTCATCTAAAGACCCAAATTCGAGAGATATTTGGTAGTGCATCGGCAGACATACCTCAATGGATCCAAGATCATCGAGGGGAAGCACGGGTTCAGGGATTCTTAGGTTTATTGGATCCGAATGTCCATCCCCTACTAAGACCTGAATTCGATCAAGAACTTGCGAATTTGCGAGGGACCCCATGGGCTTCTCAGTGGATCGTAAATCAAATTAGACGGTTCTGATGAGCGTGGTAACCTGGCTTATAAATCAGCCTAATCTATTTTTAAATTAATTGTAACTCCTTGATCATCAGACTTTAAAAGAGAAAATCAGCAGTCTGCATCAAGGAGTGCTAAAATTACACTTGTCTTTTCACAGAGCTCCATGCTAATATATCAATTAAATAGAGTAAAAATTAGCAATTGCAGATGAGGAGTGCTAAATTTGAAGCCTACACCCATTAAACGACCTCATAAAGATCAAAGAGAACAACTGATTTTACTCGGTCTGGTCGAACTCTACCTCAAATTTGGCAAACCCGTTGGATCTAACACGTTGAGAGAGAATGGGTTTGAAGCGTTAAGCTCTGCTACCATACGTAACTACTTCACAAAACTAGAAGAGGCTGGATATCTTAAACAACAACATTCCTCTGGTGGTAGGATTCCAACGAATGCAGCCTATAAAATATATGCGGCAACAGTCTGTAAAAATGGCAGTCTTAACGAACAAGAAAAAAGGCAGCTCACTTCTTTATTAACTGCAGAAACAAGAAGTATTAATACTTACCTACAAAGATGCGCAGAACTACTGAGTGAAAAAACACAAACAGCTGTCTTTCTATCATCCCCTAGATTCGATCAAGATTTTATCTTAGATGTAAAAATGCTTGTGATTGATAGTAGCCGTTGCCTATGCGTTTTAGTAACCGATTTTGGGGTGATTAAAACAGAAGTTCTATATACAGATAAAAAGGTCAGTAATTTTACTGTTAAGAGAATTGAGCAATACTTCCAAGCTAAAATCAATGGAAGGGAAAAACCAGAACTAAGTAAGGAAGAAGAGTCTTTAGCCGCTAAATTTTACAGTGAAGTAATGCTGCGGCATATTGTAAGCTACAACAACTTCTCAACTATTAACATCCTTAAAACTGGCTTTTCTAAACTACTATCTTATTCAGATTTCACAGATGATGCGCCAGGTCTTGCTTCGGGTCTTTCATTTTTTGAAAATAACGATGCATTAAAACTTATGCTAGATGAAAGCTGCAGGCTTGGAGATTTTAAATGTTGGATCGGCGAAGACCTGAACCCAGGGTCGTCTGCTACATATGCTGGATCATGTGCAGTACTTATACTACCCTATAAAATCAACCAAACAATAGCCGGTGCAATTGGCCTATTAGGGCCTAGTCGCCTACCATACAAAGAATTGTTTGGCATTCTAACCACTACAGCTGAGGTCATCGGACAAAGCCTGACTAAAAGCTTATATAAATTTAAAATCTCTTTTCGACAACCCAGCAACCCTTATATACAAGACCAACAACCAACTTTTTTTAAAAAAGAAACAGAGCCAAACCTCCTTTTAGAAGATAAAACCCATCAAGAGTAATATTATGACCGAAGAATCGATACAACCGGCAGAAGATCAATATACCGAACCCCAACCGGAAGGGCAACCGACCAATCGTATTCATGAATTAGAACTCGAATTAAAAGAGAGTCGTGAAAAAAACCTTAGACTGTTAGCTGATATGGAAAATAGCAGAAAACGTCTAATCAAAGAAAAGCAAGACATGACCCGTTTTGCAGTAGATAATGTAATTGCAGACTTTTTACTGCCTATGGACAACTTAGAAAATGCACTTAAGTTCACTAAGCAAATGTCTGAGGAAACTAGGAACTGGGCGATCGGATTTGAAATGATCCTCAATCAATTTAAAGAGGTCCTCTCTTCCAACGGCATTTCTAGTTTTGATTCTACAGGAACAGCTTTTGATCCCCACCTGCATGAAGCGGTAGAAACAGAGGAATCAGAAACAGTTGCAGAAGGATACATCATACAAGAGTTTGTTAAGGGGTATAAGTCAACAAATAGAACAATACGGCCTGCGCGAGTAAAAGTTGCAAAAGCTCCTGCTCACTCAGCTAAAGAATCAACAAAATAAAAAACAATATTTTTAATCGGAGTAATTATGACTCAACAAAAGAAAAGTAAAATTATCGGTATAGACCTAGGAACAACAAACTCTTGCGTAGCCATCATGGAAGGGGGAGTACCTAAGGTTATCGCAAATGCTGAAGGGGCAAGAACAACTCCGTCGGTAGTCTCCTATAAAGGAGGAGAGCGCCTTGTAGGAATTCCTGCAAAAAGACAATCAGTTACCAATCCAGAAAAAACGATTTTTTCTGCTAAGCGTTTTATCGGAAGAAAATTTGCAGAAGTTCAGTCTGAGATTCAAACTGTCCCTTATAAAGTGACAGCCAACAGCAACGGCGATGCAGTGATCGAAGTGGATGGAAAAGCACTTTCTCCTGAAGAAGTGGGGGCTCAAGTACTATTAAAAATGAAAGAAACTGCTGAAGCCTATCTCGGAGAAAAAATCACTGAAGCTGTTATTACAGTGCCTGCTTATTTCAATGACTCTCAAAGACAATCAACAAAAGATGCAGGACGTATTGCAGGGCTCGATGTAAAACGAATTATACCAGAACCTACAGCAGCAGCTTTAGCCTACGGCCTCGATAAAGGTGGTGAGAAAAAAATTGCCGTGTTTGATTTAGGTGGAGGAACGTTTGATATTTCCGTACTGGAAATTGGTGACGGAGTATTTGAAGTGCTTGCTACTAATGGAGATACTCACCTCGGTGGTGATGACTTTGATAACGTAATTTTACACTGGATGCTTGATGAATTCAAAAAAGAGAATGGGATCGATCTAAGCAAAGATAAAATGGCGCTTCAAAGACTGCGTGATGCTGCTGAAAAAGCTAAAATTGAGCTTTCTGGTATGCAAACTACAGAAATTAATCAACCCTTCATTACAATGGATGCGAGCGGACCAAAGCACCTTGCTCTGACATTAAACCGAGCAAAATTTGAATCATTAGCACATGATTTGATTGAAAGAACTGCAGAACCATGTCTTAAAGCACTCAAAGATTCAGGGCTTAGCAAAGACCAGATAGACGAAGTCATTTTAGTCGGTGGAATGACCCGTATGCCAGCGGTAGAGCAAAAGGTGAAACAAATCTTTGGAAAAGAGCCACATAAAGGGGTTAATCCAGATGAAGTTGTAGCTATTGGTGCAGCTATCCAAGGAGCGGTTCTAACAGGTGATGTAAAAGATGTCCTTCTTCTAGATGTCATCCCTCTGACGCTTGGTATTGAGACACTAGGAGGTGTTCTTACACCGATTGTAGAAAGAAACACTACAATCCCAACACAGAAAAAACAAGTTTTCTCAACAGCTGCGGACAACCAACCAGCAGTAACGATCGTTGTTCTTCAGGGTGAGAGAAAAATGGCCAAAGATAATAAAGAAATTGGTCGTTTTGATCTAACGGACATCCCTCCAGCTCCTCGTGGTATGCCTCAAATTGAAGTAGCCTTTGATATTGATGCTGATGGTATCTTACATGTATCTGCTAAAGATGTTCAGTCTGGTAAGCAGCAGAAAATTAAAATCGAAGCGAAATCTGGACTAGATGAACAAGAAATTAAGAGAATGCTTAAAGATGCAGAGGAGCATGCAGAAGAAGACCGTATTCGAAAAGAAGAAATCGAGTCGAGAAATGAAGCAGATTCCCTCGCATTTAGAGCTGAAAAATCTTTAACAGAGTATAAAGATAAACTCCCTGCGAATATCGTAACAGAAATCCAGGAGAAAATCGATGCTCTAAAAGAGGCTCTTAAAGGGACTAATCTGACTCAGATTAACAAAGCCAAAGATGAGCTCAATACACACATGCAAAAAATTGGAGAAGCGATGCAAGCGGGTGCAGCTCAGGCGGGCGGACCGCAAGCAGGACCTAGCGGCCAAGCAGGATCAAAAAAACCTGATATGGAAGAAGCTGAAGTCGAAATCCTCAATGATTCAGATAAAAAATAAGAATCATTAATCAGAATTCTCTAAAGAGCAGGTAGCACATGATCTTCAATAGATCTTGTGCTACCTGCTCTTCTATTTCCAGACTTCTCTCAACCTAATGAATTTGCTTACGACCCACACCCTACAGCCTCATACCAAGACAAGCAAGAATCTAAATAAAAAATATATGGTAAATAAACATATTTTTAATAAATATTTAAGCTCTATTGGCTAAATACGGGTCTATAATATGCTACCAATACGTAACCCTACCAGCCCAGAGGCTTCTAACCAATCCAGGCGTTCCTCATTTTTCAGTTTTATGCCCACGAACGCCAGCCGGTTGACTTCTTTATTTCGATCCTCTACCAGAAGATCTCAAAGCACACGCCCCGTAGCTCAAGACAGAGTGTCTGTGATAGCAGTTCATCAAGCTCCTAGTGAAGGAATAGATCTGCCCACCGAAAATCCCACCACCCCCTTACCTGCTAGCAAAGGATCCTCTCGCCCTAAAACAGGCCATTTTAAAGCACCTCCCGTTTTACGGCCTTCCTTAAGAACCTATAAGGCGCAAAAAAATGCACAAGAATACCTTATAGATGAGCAAAAAGATTTATTAGATCAACTAGATCAACGGCGATTGCTGATTAAAAGTGTGATAGAAAATCCCTCGGATCATCATCTAATCCCTGAATTACTTCGATCTATTATATGTAGAGCTACTGAAAAAACATGGGGCTATATTTGTGATAAGCTAAGCAAGCCCCATTCACCTATCTTTCATCCTGAAGCTCGCTCACTTTTAGATCAACTACATCAAAACTATCTAGAAAATATCGAATTTCATCAAATGAGCTTGGCTCTTCTTTATTTAGAAATCGTTAGCCTTAGATATGCTGAATCTCTAGCTGCTGGCCGTGATTTTATATTATCGAGCCCACCTCCGGTAGCTATTTTACAAAGAATCAAAGAAGGCAATGCTGATATGCTACTACAGCCTGGTATAACTAAATCTCTAGAAAAGACATTCCAAGCCTTAAGAGAACAAGCTCAAATAAAAATATCTAGACGGTATGAGTTATTAATGCAGGTGATTGTAAAGTCAAAATACCCAGATGTTCTAACCCAAATGGCAGCTCCTAGCTTTTTATTAGATGAAAGGAGCAACATCTGCCTTCAAAATAGTGTAACAGGTTTAGAAAACCTTGGAAAACACGACTGTTGGATTAACTCTTGGGTGCAACTCACATCCTGCGTCAGGTCGATATATACTATTCTCGATAAGCTTGTAGAATTAGCCTCAGTTGCAAGAGATCCTTCCTTAGTTTATTTACAACAAATCAAAACAGAGGTTAATTGTTTTATTGAAGAAAAAAACAGAGCTGACCCTCCTAAAATATCTAGGGCTAATACAACATTGATTCGACATGCCCTGCATGCGTTATTTCCAACGTCTATATCAGATACACCGAATACAGAAGATGATCCCGCAAATATTATTGAACTTTTATACAGTTTATATGACAGAATTGCTACAGCATTTCCTTTTACAGACCATAGGGATACAATTGGTCTAGAACAAATAGTCATCTACCCTATCGCTACTCGAGAAATTACCCAGCCAAATACAGAGGATCTTGCTGACTCCGACCTGGCAAGAATTTATCATGGTTATCTTTTACCAGAAAAACAGATTGGACCACTCTTATCCCTGAACCCCCACGCAACCGATTTAACCAGTGGTACGATTGCAGCCGATGAGTTATTGAGAAGTGCCTTTATCGAATCCATACGCAGTTACAGTGATCCTCGCCTAGACCTTACCGATCCAAGGGATACAAACGGAAATATTAAACTCAAATACTTTACCGATCCTATTCGAGTAATCTACCAATTTAGTAAAGTACCTGATGAACTATGTTTTCGAGTCCTCCCCCATTTTGTGACTAGAAAAGGATTAGTTTCAACTAACAATTCCAGAACCGATATTATACATCACCCCCTACCTATCCCTGACAGATTCACTTTATCTGCAGATTTAACAGGAGAAATAGATACAACGTATGAACTACAAGCCTTCATCAAAAAATCTGGGGGCACTGATTCTGGCCATTATATAATCTATCAAAAAGACCCCAATAATCATTGGCATCTGTGTTCTGATCGGATCACATATCCTATATCGGAACAGGAGAGACAATCGAATGCCCTTCCTTACAGCTGTATGGTTTTTTATAGAAAGCTATCTGAAGTAGACCCTCTTTCTATTCATATCACATCTATAGTAAATATAGAGGCAACCCAACCTCTTACTGATCCCTCCCGAGCAGAATCCTTACCGAACGTCCCGTTAACACCTAGACGGGGCTTAATTATGGAATGGCTAAATTCTGTATGGACCCAATTAGAAAGGGCTTTTAACGCTTTATCTCAAATATGGAAAGGATTGTGGAGATAGGGTTGTTAAAACAATTATTATCAGATCACAAAAATCTGTCCTTAACAAGATGATCAAAGAAAAAAGGATAGGCGATTGATTATAAGCCCCTTAAAGAAGGAAATTCTTCCTCTTTAAGGGGTGCACAATTAGAAAAATCGAGAAATCAATCGAAGTATATCATTGTAGGTCGCATATAAAAAAAACAGAAGCATCAAAACAATAAAAGGAATAATTAAACGTTCCATTGTTTTGGCTTTGATTCTTTTTTTTGTTACCGCCTCCCAAATAGAGATACCAATATGTCCCCCATCAAGAACCGGCAAAGGAAGAAGATTGAGTATACCGAGATTTAAGCTAATAACTGCAATCCAAAATAAGGCCTCATTGAAGCCGGTAGTCCATCCATGGTGAATGGCTTGAACGATTCCGACAGGACCTGACATATATTTAGGGCTTAAATATCCGGTAAACAAAGCTTTAATAGTTCGCCATGTTTCATCAAAAGCACTAAAAAAAAGTCGCATAGGAGAGGGGTTGTAAATGACTGCCCTATCTTCAAGCTGTATACCGAGGATAAGCTTATTTTGTCCCTCCTCTAATACACGCAAAGCAGCTTCTTTTTGCTGAGGATCTTTCAATGCTTCTATCTGTTGCTTTTGTGCTAAAAACTGCTGAGCTCGCTGCTGTTGTTTTGCAGTTGGCATCGGATATTCTGCCATTGTTTTAGGTTGTATAGGTGGGAGCAGCGATAAATTGCCTATAGATACTTTTCGGTTACCAGTGCCGATAGAATTAGCCAACTGTTGAATATGACTTATATCTACACCTTCTAAAAAAGAAGAATCGGCAAGATTCCAACTCAGAGGAGGAAAGGTGGTGCCGCGCTCGACAATGATCTGAACCTGTCTTGTCTGGAGCCTTTTTACAACCTCAATGGCTCCGTTAGTAGACTGTCCATCCACAGCAATAATCCGATCACCCTCCATTAGTACCTTATCTAAAGGAGATCTTACACCCGATCGATGACTGGTTTCATCCAAATTATCATCAATATAGCTAATTGATGACTGAACTACCCCATCGACATTCAAATCGTAAGGAATAAAAAAGGCATCTAGCAAAGGACTCTGCCTTCCAGATGCAAATAACCAGTCTTGTAATTCAGATTTTTCTATCTGACTCATCCGAAGATCTGATACTGCAACTCTTGGTATTTTTGTAATAAAAACATCCTTTCCCCTTTGAATAGTCAAAAGAGCGATTGGATCATTTACCACATCTACTAGATGTTTTTGTCCAAAGATCAATTCACCATCCACCCATACAATTCTATCGTTGTCCTGCAGACCTGCCTGACGCATAGCAGATCCTTCTACTGGATTAGTTCCCCCGAAAGGATGATAAATCAAAAAGCTTGCAGGACTCATTAATCCCAACGTCATACGAGCCTTACTAGTGCCGCTTAAATTTTGTCCTTCGTTTAATGTAAAGGTAAAGGGCTGTTTTTGATTATTCTGATAGTCAATAGTATATCCGGAGAGAATAGGTGATTCTCGGTCTAAAAAAGCCGCATAGACTAATTGATTAAACCCTGTAAACGGACGGTTATTGATCTTACTAACCTCATCACCTGGACGGACTCCCATATTGTATACTTGAGAGGCTCTATCTACCCAGCCGACTAAATGTGTATACTCTGAAAATAATTTTTCCCGACCGCCAAAGAGCCAAATCATGCAAAATAAAAAGAATGCCATTGAAATATTGACGAGAGGACCAGCCAGGGCCACACGAATTCGGGCAGCAGGGGTCTTAGCGAAAAAACCACCAGGAATTTCATAAGGCTCGAGATTACCTTTTTTCTCCATTCCAGAAATTTTGACGTATCCGCCAAACGGCAACCAACAAATTTGCCATTTCACACCACCTACATACCATGAAAAAATAGGCTTGCCAAAACCGATAGCAAATACCTCAACAATCATTCCCTCTCTACGGGCAATAAAATAATGGCCGAGCTCATGAATAAAAATAAGAAAACCGAGCGCCAGAGCGGCAAGTAACATATATGCAATACTATAGATCATAATCTAGGGGCCTTAGGTTAAATGATTCGAGCTTCCTCTCTGGCAATACCATCGATAGTAAAGACTTTATCCAGATCCATATGTCTTTCTATTTGATGGGCACCACACAATTGTTCTAGCCTTCGAGGAATATCAAGCCAGCTAATTTCTTTGTCTAAAAATCTCTTTACCAGCACTTCATTGGCTGCATTGAGATAGCAGGGCATGCTACCACCAGATCGCAAGGCCTCAAAAGCCAGATCGAGACAAGGGAATTTTCCCTTTTCAGGAACAATAAATTCAAGTAATGGATGCTTTGCAAAGTTAAAAGGGGGAATAATACTTTGCTCAACAGAGGGAAACGTAAGCGCAAATTGAATAGGAACAAGCATCGTAGGTTGTGACATTTGTCCGATAATAGAACCATCTTTAAACTCCACCATGCTATGTAAAATACTTTGAGGGTGTATAACGACATCGATTTTTTCAGGAGGAACTTGAAATAGATGATGGGCCTCTATGACCTCTAAACCTTTATTCATCAAAGTCGAACTATCGATCGTGACTTTTTTACCCATAACCCATGTGGGATGATTCAAAGCTCCCTCTATGGTCACCTGTTTCATCTCTTCTTTGGAATATCGATAAAAAGGGCCACCGGAAGCAGTTAAAATCAGCCGGCTAATGGCTTCGTGCGGCCTGCCAAGCAAACATTGAAAAATAGCGCTATGCTCGCTGTCAACAGGTAGAATTTGTACGTTGCGAGCTTTAGCTAATTTCATCACATACTCGCCGGCTGCCACTAAGACTTCTTTATTAGCCAGTGCAATCACTTTATTCGATTGGATCGCAGCGACAGTTGGGGCGATACCGATAGCGCCTGTAATCGCAGACATAACTAGATCGACATTGGCATGAGAGGCCGCCTCTAGCAAGCCTTCCATACCGCCGACTACCCTAATAATAGGAAGCCTTTTTTGAAGTTCTAAAGCTTTTGACTTATCATAAACGGCTACTAGCTCTGGGGAAAATTGCCTGGCCTGCCTTTCTAACAACTCGATATTACCACCAGATGCTAAGACCGTGACACAGAGTTTATCCGGTAAATGAGCAATAATTTCTAAAGTATGCTTACCAATAGACCCTGTACTTCCAAGAATCGCAATCCGTTTTCTTTTTTTCATCAGACCGAATAATTTCAAATAAAGAGAATATTTAATTTTATTAAAAATACATCAAAAAGGATCTATAAGTCAACCTGAATTAAAATCTCTTACAGGCTTTTTTATTAAAAATAGAAGAAATAAGTCCTTTTTTTGGAAAAAAAAGAATCAAAGCGAGATAGATAAGTGTAAAAACACAAACTACAAGACCTGCTGTCGATACTGGGGTATGATAAACGAATAAAATATGCCGGGATAAAGCCACAGATGCAATAGAGGCGACAGATGGAATTAAAAAGCTTAGTAACACCAATTTTTTCATTTGATTGGTAAAAAATCTGGCCATTAAAGGGGGGCCAACAAAAAAAGTTAACACCAGCAAAACCCCAACAGCTCGAAAAGCAGCTATACAAGTCGCTGCAGTAAGGAACATCATAAAATAATTGAAAAAGGCAGTTGATAGACCAACTGATTTTGCAAATAACGGATCAAAGGTAACAGTGGTAAAGCCCTTAAAACCAATAGAGAAAACAACACAGTTAAGAAGAGCTACTAATGAGACAACATAAACATCATCGACATCCAGCGCATCGATATTACCCATAATAGCCTCAGTACCAATGTGCATATTTTTGGTATAGAGAGTCACTAACACAACCGCAATAGCGAATAAAAAAGTAAAGACCAAGCCAATACTGGCATCTTCTTGGACTTTAGTGACCTGAATAAGTAACTGTGTAAATATTGTAGTTAATAAAGCAGAAATAAAAGAGGCTAAAAGAAGAACTTTTAAGGGAATAAAAGAAACAGCCACGTCATGACTTGAAATAAAGGGATGCAAAAGAAGAAATGCGAGGACAATACCAAGTAAAATTGTGTGACATAGCGCATTAGCCATCATAGTCATTTGTTTTAACACAAGAAACACACCGATAAAAGCTGAAGATAAGCAAAGACCGATTAACACAAGAATTTGAATCTCATCTGATGCTAAATTTTCTATACCAATCTGTCCTGAAAGCAACCCAAGCCCTCTTATGAAAAGAACTGAAAAGAAAGAAAAAAAATCACAGTCTCTATAAGGGTTATAAATCAATGCACCGATCATAAAATTACACCCTTATTAGGAATCGGTTTGTTATGAGGATCGTGCATAGGATTTTGTAATAAGAGGGTAAGTTGTTTTTCTAACTCAGGGGTTAAAACATGCTCCATTTCTTCAGCGCTGGCATGGACCTTATCTTTACAATGTCCTAGGTGGACCAGGTATAACTCCCATAACCTATGCAACCGAACTATATCGCTTGCTTTGCTGCGGCCTAGCTGCGTTAGGGTATATAAACCATTTCTATGAATCATCCATTTTTTAGCCGTTAATTGTCGAAGTCGTAAAAAAGCATAGAAACCAGATAAGTCCTGTAAAGAAGCTATAGAGGATACTGTAACCTCTTGGTAGGGATCAATTTTCCATAATGTTTTTAATATATTTTCAAGCTGACAAGTCTTTTTAAACTTGAGTACCCTGATAAAACGGGTGACAACCCCTTTTTGAGGTGCGAAAAGTAAAGCAATAAAGCAAAAAATGGAGCCTGTAATCAAAATCATAGGACCTGTTGGCAAAGAGATCTTAGTGATATCGAAAAAAGAAGGAATCATAACAGATAAATAGTTACCTAAAAAACCTGATACCCCCCCTATTAACGCTGCTATCAAAAATATGGTTTTTAAACTCGATGCAATCTGACGTGCCGCAAGCGCTGGGGCAATCAACATCCCAGCCATCATAACAACGCCGACGCTTCTGACTCCAACTACAATTGCAAATACTGTAATTAACAAAACGACAATATCGACAAAACGAAAATTAATGCCTAAACTTTTACTAAAACGAGCATCAAATGTAAGCATCTGAATCTCTCGATATAATAAAATCAGCGTTGTTGTGACACAAAAAAGCAATCCAAGATAAATCCAAACATGGACATCACGCATGGTGGCTGTCTGTCCGTATAAAAAAGCTTGAACTTGCTTATACCATAGAGCATGAGTCGTTTGAATTCGACTTACAATCAGGACCCCAAGACCAAAAAAAGAAGAAAGGACAAAACATAAAGCAGCATCATCTTTTACACGAAATTTTTTCTGTAAAATATCAATTACAAGCATCCCTATTAAAGATGAGACGAATGCACATCCAAGAATGGCAAGAGAAAATCCCTCACTCGAAGGGGAAAAAAATGGAGCCAATAAAACAACACCGAGTGCAATTCCTGGATAAGCTGCATGGGATAGCGACTCCCCGAGTAATGAACGTTTCTTTAGCAAAACAACTACCCCTGCTAAAGAAGAGGATAAGCACATAAAAATACTACCAAGGGTAGGAGCTCGTAATACAGGATCTGTAAAAAAATCAAAAAAGGAATAATCCATATACTACTTAAGACCCGAAGTTCTTTTTACAGATAATTTCATTGCTTCTACAAATAATGCACTCTCTTTCCCATATGTATCCGTTAAAGAAAGAGGAGTATAAACCGTATCTACAGGACCACAAGCGATCAAAGAGGTATTTAACATAATGATCCAATCAAAGTACTCAGATACAGTATTCAGATCATGATGAACAAGTAAAAGAGTTTTTCCAGCATCTCTTAAATCCCTTAATAACTGAATCATCGATTGTTCAGTTGCCATATCGACCCCAGTAAAGGGCTCATCCATGAAGTAGATGTCTGCATCTTGAAGTAAGGCCCTTGCAATAAACACCCGTTGCTGCTGTCCGCCTGAGAGCTGGCTGATTTGCCGATTTGCAAAAGAGGCCATGCCCACTTTATCGAGTGCGGCTAAAGCAGATACTTTTCCCTTGGATCCATACCATGAAAAAAAACTTTTTTTTGCATACAATCCCATCATAACAACTTCGATCGCTGTGATAGGAAAATCCCAATCGATCTCAGATCTTTGTGGAACGTATGCGATTTTGCCTCGAGCTTTTTTAAATGACTGACCAAAAAACTCGACCTTACCAGAAAGAGGATCGATCATCCCGAGTAATGCCTTTAAAAGAGAACTCTTACCCGCTCCGTTTGGACCTATGATCCCAACCATTTTACCATGGGGAATTATAAAATTAATATCCCATAGGACCTGTAATGTATCATAATTAACCGATAGCTGGCTAACGGATAGGGCTGGGACATCAGGGGAAATTATGAATTGTTCCATTCTTTTAACAAGCTCAACGCATTTTGTTCTATCATCTCTAAATACGACGAAACAGGATGCTCATATGAGCCCATCGCATCTCCGTATAATACACTGTCAGAGAAATTTACATGGTGTTTTTTTTCTTTACTTGCAGAAACAATCTTTTTAAGAGAATCCTTACTAACATTCGATTCAGCAAAAACAGTCCGAATATTATACATGACCAAATGATCTATAATCCCTTGAATATCCCTAGCTCCAAGTTGCCCATCAGGAGCCAAACCTTCTGGAGCTGCAAAACGTTTTCTCCAAGTCCCATTGATTCGCTCTTCCTCTGTCGCTAAATATCGTTTTGCAAAGTAACCAAAAGCGTCATGACTAGTCACTAAATAACGCTGCTGCTCAGGGATCGCCTCTAATAAATGGACAATTTTCATATGAGTCGCATTCATTTTTTCTCTAAGCTCAGCCGCATTTTTTTCATAATAAGAAGCCCCTTCTGGATCAAGAGCAATAAGAGCGTTAACAATCGGGTCCACAACATAAACCCAGTTAGAAATATCCATCCATACATGTGGATCAATCGTCTGAGCCGAATGCAATATACGCTCTGGATGTTGTGATAAAATATAATCTCCAACCCCTATAGCGTTAGGATGCTTGTGTATTCTATAGCACAGACTTGCTCCATGCTCTAGGTGCAGTCCGTTGTAGAAAAAAAGATCGGCACTTGCCATTTTTTCATCATCCCCTTTTACCAGTTCATAGTTATGGGGATCTATTTCTCCTGCAATGAGTGATGTATGGTCGATACGATCTCCTCCAACCCTACCCACAAGATCATCTATCATAGCAATCGTAGAAAGCACCTTAATCTTTTTATTATCATCATACCAAGCACTTGCTCTAGAATCTGCAGAAGATGTACAGGAAGAAGCTGCAAAAAATGCAACGACCAGAATTATTTTATATACAAATAAGCGCATAGAATTCCTATTAAGATGCAAAATGCTTAAGCCAGCTAAGAGGGTAAATACCCCTTGAACAACCAGAAGAGAACTCAATTTTAATCGCATAACGACCAACACTATAAACTCTTTTAGCGGTTAATTCTTCTGTTATCGATTGGGGATCAACTAAACGCTTGCCCGTATTTTCATCAACGCACCTTGCACAAGGGCAGTGTTTTTGTATTGAGCTTAAGCGATAATCCCTTATCGTATCATCGATCCACTCTATAGTAAACACACAGTTAGTCTTTTGATAAATTCTTTTTATAAGAATATTTTTAATTAACATGCTCTTTATGTTCCCAAGCCAGTTCAAATTCTTTTAATGCTAATCCTTCGAAAGATTCAAGAGCATATAAATGATCAGTCAAATGTAAAGCTATTTTTTCATAACAAATCGAAATCGGGCTAGGAAAAACATCGTCGAATAATGAAATCCCCTCATCAGCATTTTGAGAAATCCGGCTATCAAGCGGAATTTCTCCAAGAAATGGCAGGCCATACTCTCTGGATAATTTTTCTCCTCCACCGCGCCCTAAAGGATAATAAGTTACATTAGAAATTGGCTCAATAAAATGGCTCATATTTTCCACAACACCAAGCAAAGGAACATTCATTTGATGAAACATATTAATCGCTTTTCTTACATCCTCTAAAGCAACAGCTTGAGGTGTCGTTACAATCAAGGCCCCAGAAATCTGAATTTTCTGCATCAAAGTCAACTGGACATCTCCTGTTCCTGGAGGCATATCTATAATTAAATAATCAAGCTCCCCCCACTGCACCTGAAACAAAAACTGCAGAATAATACTATTTACTATAGGAGCGCGAACCGCCATAGGATCATGCGGCGAACGCAGATAACTAAGTGACATTGTTTTTAAACCCTTGGAATTAAAGGGCATTAACTTTTCTGGATCCGATTTGCAGTAGGCGATTGAGCTTTCAGCTGGCAGCATTTTTGACAAAGAAGGACCGTAAATATCGGCATCTAACACGCCCACACTATAACCTTTTTTTTGAAGGGCAGCAGCTAAATTGACAGATAACGTGGATTTTCCAACACCACCTTTACCAGCGGCCACAGCTATAATATACCGAACATTAGGAAGTTGAGCTGGGCTCTCTTTTTTATCCAACCAGTTATTCACAATACACCTATTAATGAAGTAAAATTTCTCGTTAATTCTACATGATCTTCAATTTCACATCAAAACCTATTTATATAAAAAGATCTAAAACAATTCACAATAATTTATAAAATAAGAAAAAAAAGACATTCTTGTTGCATAAAAACACTCTCAGAAATACTATCTTCTATTAGAAAGAAGAAAAATGATTTTTCAAGTAAAAATAACCAACAGACCTTAGAATTGATGGTTTTTTAAAAATCATTTTTGTAAATAAATCAACATTCTGTTAGATTCAAGCACCAAGATTTAACGATGCTATCTATAATACAATTAAAACGAAGGTTTCGATCTCCTTGACACAAAAATCAAAATCGAACCTTAGAGCAATTGTATTGGTTTATTTACAATTGAAATAGAATTTTAGAACACAGGGGAAACCAAATGAATTCCAATCGAGAAGACGTAGTCGAATCAAAAACAAAAAATTTTAGAGAAATCGAAGATGTGATCAGTAAAGCGATCAAGAAAGTTAATGGTCGCAAAGAGAATGACTTATGCAAATATATCCCTATGACATCCGGAGGATATATGCACCACTTCACACTGAAAAAAATGAAAAACCGCCAACCTTCTGAATTAAGCACACTGATTGAAAGATTTATTATTAACTCCGACAGACCTTCTGTAGTAACACCTAAACAAAGAGCGGCAAGAGGATCTAGAAAGCGCAGGGATCAGTATAGCTTCTCTAGATTTCAGTTAGAAAGAATGTTAAATATCGCAAGACTTGCAGGCGATAAAGAAATGATTTCAATTCTTGCTCCAAAAAAATCTTTAGCTACATGCAAGAGAGATCTAATTGTCTCCATTCGACATGGCAAAGTAGAACAAGAGCTTTGGAATGCTTATGTAGAATCATCAGCTGCATTACAAGCTCAAGTAGACCAAATGCAACAAGCCTCTTTAATACGGTCTCAGTAAATCACCCCCTGATTTAAATAAAAAATCGATTATTCCTCGACCAGGATTAATCGATTTTTTTATTTTCAATAAAAACTATTTTTAAAAATTAAAATAAAAAGTAGATAGACACTATACAAATATCTCTTCCTAGAACCAGCTATTTACCTTGAATTTAAATAAAAATCAATTATAATGGTAGTGTTTTGGCAATGATCCATCTCCGCCAATATAGATTTTTCATATAATCGCGCCAGTACAACGCTGTCGCACTGTTTATTTCAATTTGTCTAGAGGTAATTAAACATGTCTGAAACCAAAAGTGCCGAGTTCGGCAAATGGCGGTCATTTTTTTGGCCCGTCCATAACTTTGAGCTAAAAAAGCTCCTTCCCATGTTCTTTTTGTTTTTCTTTATTAACTTTAACTACACCATATTACGCGATACAAAAGATGCTCTTATTGTAACGGCACCAGGCTCTGGCGCTGAAGCAATCCCTTTCTTAAAAGTTTGGGGAGTACTCCCTTTTGCTATTTTGTTTATGATTGGGTACTCAAAGCTAAGTAATGTACTAAGCAAAACAAAGCTATTCTACACAACAATCTCGGCCTTTATTGTATTTTTTGCAATTTTTGCTCTTGTATTGTACCCTTGTAAAGACATTCTCCACCCAACAGTGGCAGCGGATAACTTACAAGCATTCCTCCCAAAAGGATTAGGCGGACTAGTAGCTCTATTCCGTAACTGGACTTATGCTCTATTCTACATTATGTCTGAGCTATGGGGAAGTGTTGCTATATCCCTTCTCTTCTGGGGTTTTGCAAATGATATTACAAGAGTTTCTGAATCTAAAAGATTCTATGCAATGTTTGGACTTGGAGCCAACGTAGCTATGCTCTTTTCTGGACCTGCTATCATCTACTTCTCAGATATCAGAAGTAAACTACCAACTGGTGTAGATGCTTGGGGGGTTTCATTAAACTACATGCTTAGCATGGTAGTTGTCTCTGGTTTAATTATTATGGGTATCTATTGGTGGATTAATAAAAACGTACTTTCAGATGTTCGTTTTTATGATGCTGCAAATGATGTTAAAAAAGCGAAAAAAGACAAACCAAAAATGTCTCTTGGTGAAAGCTTTGCTTACCTAGCACGCTCTAAATATATCTGCTGCCTGGCAATACTCGTGATTGCATACGGTGTCGCAATTAACCTAGTAGAAGTAACCTGGAAAGGACAACTTAAACTACAATACCCGAATCCGAACGAATACAGTGCATTCATGGGTTACTTCTCTACCATCACAGGTGCAGTAACTATCCTTATGATGTTATTCGTTGGTGGTAATGTTCTGCGTAAATTCGGCTGGACCAAGGCTGCGCTGATCACACCAGTGGTCCTTCTGATTACAGGTGCTGGCTTCTTCGCCTTTGTAATCTTTAGAGACTCTCTATCGAGTGTGATTGCATTACTTGGAACAACACCATTACTTCTGGCTGTTATTTTTGGTACCGCCCAGAATATTATGAGCAAGTCTGCTAAGTACTCCCTATTTGATCCGACAAAAGAAATGGCCTATATCCCTCTTGACCAAGAGTCAAAAGTTAAGGGTAAAGCAGCTATCGACGTTGTAGGAGCAAGACTTGGTAAATCTGGTGGCTCACTAGTCCAACAAGGTCTTATCTTAGCTTGTGGATCGCTTTCTGCTATTACTCCTTATGTAGCAGTCATTTTATTTGCGATCATTTTTGCATGGATCGGAGCTTCCAAGTCTCTTGGTAAGCAATTCACCGCTCTGAATGCAGAAAAAGATCAGCAACCAAAAGCTGCTGCACCAGAGGCAGTAAAGCCACAAGAAGTCACCACCTAAGCTTATATTAGGTATCGCTACTGTGTATTCCTCCAAAGACCCCTTAAAATTTTCTTAAGGGGTCTTTTTTTATATCTCTAAGCTTTACAATTTCTTCTAAGATTTTTTGATTATTGGCATTAATTTGAACTAGATTCCCAACGGGTTTAGGAAAAACACTATCCTCTCTATAACCATGTTTCATTAAAGCCCTTTCGTGCAGCTAGAGATTATGGAAAATATTCAGGATGAATTTTCATTAATGCTGTCTTTGTTTCTAGAATTCTCTCAGCAAGCTCAGCTTTAGTATAATAAACGCCTGGATATTTCTCATGGTCACTTTCAAATTCAGAGAACCTGCCTGCTACTTCACTTAATTCTGATAAGATTTTTTGTTCTTGATCATCAAAATCATTATAATCAATTTCATGAACATATAACAAAAAAAAATCGCTACAGAAAACTACTTCATCAATTTTTTTATCTAGGTAATATTCAATTAATTGCCATAATTTATTTTTCATTAAAAGATACCTTATTCAACGGTCCTAGAGGTCCTGGATCATATTTAAAATGATAGATTCTATTTTCTATAGGATCATACAATATTTCAATATTATATAATTTATTATTTCTTGATATTTGTGAATAATACATGGTTCCATTCGTGCGGTTTCTCGGATCAGGCACTACAGCCATTGGATGTTCAATCACCTCCTTCATTAAATTCATCGGCACCCATCTTGCAGGCTCATGCATATGCTTTAGTGGACTATCAGTAAAATTAAAGATCTGATTGGTTTTTAGATCCGCAACATGTTGTAAGAAACCAATCTCAGCTATTTCCTTGATACCTGATGCAGTCTTCACCTCAAAACTTATGTCAGCAATTTTTATCGAACCGGTTGTAACAGACTCCATAACAAGGGCTTTTTCAGCTTTTGAAGCGTTACTAGCAGCCGTTGCTAAAACTTTAAGGTCGCCTGCAGCTCCTTTAAGGAGCTTTATCCCAGCTCCGGGAATAAGTAAATCGGCTCCATGCTTACCAAATACATAACCAGAGAGCTCTCCTCTTTTTTCAAA
>CAMCLJ010000005.1 GCA_945875745.1 Chlamydia trachomatis | reverse complement strand
ACCGCCGCCCCCACCACCAAATGCACCCATAAAGGTTCTGAGAGCTTCTTCCATTGATGAAAATCCGCCGGAGAATCCTCCAGAGCCCATTCCAGCTCCCCCTTTTAGGGCGTCTGCGCCATATTGGTCGTAGACCTGTTTTTTTCTTTCATCACTTAAGACTTCGTAAGCTTCAGAAATTTTTTTAAATTGTTTTTCAGCTTCAGGATCCCCAGGATTTTTATCTGGGTGGTATTTAATGGCGTTTTTACGATACGCTTTTTTGATTTCTTCGGGCGAGGCAGTTTTTGTCACCCCAAGTACCTTGTAGTAGTCGCTCATGCTTTGTTACCTGTGTATTAGAAGAGATAATTCTACCGAGAAGAAGTTTTTTCTTCTACGAAATTTAGCAATCACTTTCGCAAATTGCTAAACTGTAGAATTAAAAGAGGGAATAAAGTCTATTAGACTAACCGGGAGCTTTTGATTTTTTTGTATTTCAGAGCAGCTTTCGATTTGGCTCTGCTTTTTACAGAGGGTTTGTCATAAAAGCGATGAGCCTTTGCAGCTTTCATGATTCCTTCTTTATCAAGTTTTTTCTTAAGAGCTCTAAGAGCTTTATCAATTGGTTCACCGGCACGAACTTTAACGCTGGGCATGAAAATCATTCCTAAATAGTTAAAAAGTGAATAAAAAATTCTATAAATAACAAATGTACACTCATCTTATCAAAAGAATTGGATATTCATCAAGAAGCATCCTTCTTCTCTTTTAAGTTCGTAAGGATTCTAAGGAAATTGATGGAATATATACATAGTTGAGGTAGAGAACCTCTATGGTTTCTAGGTTGCTTTTGGGGGTAGTCGATCTGCTAAGGTATAATAAGTGGAGGTAAACACATAATTTTTTTAAAGAAATCGATGAAGGCAATATAGAGTGATCTGAAAAGCTGGGATGGGATTTGATGAGATTGTCTATATTATGGGCAAGTATTTTGCCACTAGAGAAATTAAGCTGGTTTTCTGCTGCTGTTTCGGGGGGGATATAGGTAATTTGTTGATAAGTGAATTCGGATGCATCTATTGATATAACAAAAGGGGCGCTTTGTTTAGTCGGCATGGTAAATAATATATGACCGGTGACATTTTCAGGAATGTAGGCTAAAACAGAACAGAATGGAATGATAGGGATATTGATCCCGATTGCTAGACCTTTTGCTATTGCTACCGATACCCTTGTCCCTGTATAGGATCCAGGGCCTATCCCTATGCAAATAGCCGCTAATTGGTGTGGAGAAAGATCGTGCTTTTTTAAAAAGATTCGTATAGAAATAGAAAGCAGCCCTGAAAGATTATTGTTGTGTGGGTAGGTGATGTGATCGATCAGGTTTTCGTTGCGTGATAAACCGATAATTACGTGTGTGTGGCTGGTTTCTAAAATAATCTTTATCATAGATTGGGTCTGGCTGTCTTAAGAAGTAGCTAGTATAGCATAAAACCATTCAAAACTAGAAGAAAGAATCGTTAGAGATTTTCAGGCAGTTGAGATATTTTACAAGACTTGGTAGAGTCTTATAACTTTTACTTAAAGAATTCTATAACAATCGGTAGGTGTATTGTGAGTTACGATGATTTTTCTGAAGAAGACATATCGATAGAGCAGGCCGAAGAGGCGTTAGCTCAGACTGTGGAAGACTCCGTTCGCCAAGACCTTCACAAGGATAAAGGAGTCACAGATCTTCCAGATCAAGTGTATATCATTCCGTTAACACGACGCCCTTTTTTTCCGGGGATGGCAGCTCCCCTTGTTATCGAACCCGGCCATTATTATGAAGTCCTGAAAAATGTCGCCAAATCCGAGCACAAATCGATGGGATTGTTTTTAACTAAACAAGAAGATGCCAGCATTTATAAAGCAGGATACAAAGACCTGTATGATGTGGGGGTATTAGCCCGGATCCTTAGAATCATTCCGATGGAGCAAGGTGGTGCTCAGGTAGTGTTAAATATGGAGCGTAGGATTTCTATTAAAAAGCCGGCAAAAACAGGGAAATTTTTAAAGGCGCAGATCTCCTACCATCAAGATGGCTCGTCGAAAATGTCGAAAGAATTAAAAGCCTATTCTATTAGCATTATTACGACAATTAAAGAGCTTTTAAAGCTAAACCCTTTATTTAAAGAAGAATTACAAATCTTTCTTGGTCACTCCGATTTTACCGAACCTGGCAAACTCGCAGACTTTGCAGTGGCTCTTACAACCGCTAGCAGAGAAGAGCTGCAGGAAGTACTCGAGACCTTTGATTTGCAAGGACGAATAGATAAGGCTCTTATTCTGTTAAAAAAAGAGCTCGATCTGAGTCGTTTACAAAACAGTATTAATCAGAAGATAGAAGCCACAATCTCTAAAACGCAGCGTGAGTTTTTCTTACGAGAGCAGCTTAAGACAATTAAAAAAGAGCTCGGATTAGAAAAGGAAGATAAAACGGTCGATATTGAGAAATTTGAAGCCCGTCTTAAAAAAAGATCAGTGCCAGAAGATGTCATGACCGTGATAAATGAAGAAATGGAAAAGCTTAGCATGCTAGAGATGCAGTCAGCTGAGTATGCCGTTTGCAGGAATTACTTAGACTGGTTAACAATTGTCCCTTGGGGAATAAAAAGTGAAGAAACACTCGACCTGGAACATGCTCAAGAAGTTTTAGACGAAGATCACTACGGCCTTAAAGATATTAAAGAGAGAGTTTTAGAGTTTATTAGTGTAGGCAAGCTGTCGGGCGGAGTTAAAGCCAATATTATTGGCCTGATGGGACCTCCAGGTGTAGGTAAAACAAGTATAGGCAAAAGTATCGCCAGAGCCTTGAATCGACAGTTCTATCGTTTCTCTGTGGGGGGTATGCGTGATGAGGCTGAGATTAAAGGTCATAGGCGAACTTATATAGGAGCCATGCCTGGTAAGTTAATACAAGCATTAAAATTTACTCAGACAATGAATCCGGTTATCATGCTCGATGAGGTAGATAAAATTGGTAATAGTTACCATGGTGATCCGGCGTCAGCCTTACTTGAAGTGCTCGATCCAGAGCAGAATAAAGATTTCCTCGATCATTATTTAGATGTGCGGTGTGACCTATCTAATGTTCTATTTATTGTTACTGCAAATGTTCTTGATGCAATACCTGAGCCTTTAAAAGATCGTATGGAAATACTACGTCTATCCGGATATATCTTAGAGGAGAAGCTTGTTATTGCAGAAGACTATCTGATCCCAAGGAATCGTAAGGCTATGGGACTGAAGACTTCAGAGGTGTCATTTTCTAAGCAGTCTCTAAAAGACATCATTAACGGATATGCTCGTGAAGCGGGGGTGAGGTCGTTAGAAAATTACATTAAAAAGATTCTGCGTAAGATAGCCCTTAAAATTGTAAGGTCTCAAGAAGGGAAAAAAACTAAAGGTAAGAGCAAGAGTGTCAAGCACGCAGTAACCGATGGAACGTTAAATGAGTACCTTGGTAAACCAATTTTTACATCAGATCGTTTTTATGATCGGACGCCAATCGGCGTTAGCATGGGACTGGCATGGACTTCAATGGGCGGAGCTACTCTTTATATCGAGTCTATTAAAGTGGGGGCTGAAAAAACTGATTTCAAGCTCACGGGGCAAGCTGGTGATGTGATGAAGGAATCAGCTCAAATTGCTTGGACTTATTTCCATAGCAAAGTAGATGTCTATGCTAAAGGGACCCCATTTTTTGAAAAAAGTCAGGTCCATGTCCATATTCCGGAGGGAGCAACCCCTAAAGATGGTCCGTCTGCTGGAATTACGATGGTGACGGCGCTAATTTCTCTATTGAAACAAACCCCTGTAGCAGCTGACTTAGGGATGACTGGGGAATTAACCCTTACAGGCAAGGTGCTTCCAATTGGTGGGGTAAAAGAAAAATTTATTGCAGGCAAGCGTTCTGGGTTAAAGACTTTGATTTTCCCTAAAGACAATCAAAGAGATTATGACGAGCTGCCCAAACATATTAAAGCCGGAATAAAAGTCTATTTCGTAGATCATTATGATGAGGTTTATCGTGTTGCCTTCCCAAATAAGTAAGAATTATGCCGATTCTATTCGGCATAAGCTCCTGTCTCGGAACTCTTTGATAAGCACAGTCTCTGATCTTCGAGCTTTAGGCAAAAGTATTGCGACTTTAAATGGTTCTTTTGATTTGCTGCATGCAGGGCATCTAGAAATGATTTATCAAGCATCTTTGCAGGCAGACGTATTAATAGTTGGGCTAAATACCGATTCGTCTATTCAGCGATATAAAAGCCCTCTACGTCCAATTATTTCTTTGGAATACCGATTGCAGATGATGGCGGCATTAGAAATGGTCGATTATGTCTCTTGGTTTGATGAATTAGATCCGATCGCTTGGCTCGAATTAATCCGGCCCGATGTGCATGTCAATGGCGCTGAGTACGGGTCAGACTGTATAGAAGCTGGTGTAGTTTCTCGTTATGGGGGTAGAGTTCATATCGTATCGCTTATCCCTGGCTTATCTACCTCTAATATTATTCGGAAGATTAAAGAAATATGAGATTAATTGGTGATTTTGATTCTAAGCAAGAAGCGGAGCTTTTTTCTTCATTCTTAAAAAGCAAAAATGTAAATAATAGAGTTGAAGAACCGACTAATCTTTCGGAGCGAGAAAAGACGTTTGCTGTTTGGGTATTTGATGAAGATGATCTGCACCAAGCTTTTATTCTCTATCAGGAGTATACTAGTAATCCCAAGGCTCATCTTGTTCAGTCTTCTGATCCGTTGCAGGTGGAAGCGGACAGGGTCATCTTGCCCGGACGCAATGGTTTTGTTAAGATCTCTATTGGCCGGGTCATTCGCCCTTTTTCTTATTTTATTACCTATGTTTTTTTAATTGTTTGCACAGCGATTTTTGTATTGAATTTATTTGAAAAGAAACGGATTGCAGCTGAAGAAGGATTGCTTGTCGAAGAGCTGCTTTTAACACCATCGCAAATCTTATTGTTATTTGATTATACTCAGGCTATGGAGGCTTTGCAACAAGCTGTAAAGCAGCTGCCTTTCACAGCTGATTTAGATGTTAAACATCTTCCTGCTGCTAATCAAGAGGCGATACATCAAGCTGAAATGATCCCCTCATGGAAGGGTATATTGTATATTGATGAGGAAAAACCACAGGGATCTATTAAACCGGATGCTCCCATTGTGATGTTTGAAAAAATAAGAGAGGGTCAGATTTGGAGGTTGTTTACCCCAAGTCTTCTGCATAGTGATTTTTTACATCTACTTTTTAACATGTCTTGGCTCTGGATTTTAGGTCGTCAGATTGAAGCCCGGCTTTCTAGATTTAAGATGCTTTTATTAATTACCGTTATTGCAGTTGTGGCCAGTATAGCTCAATATCTTATGAGTGGACCTTATTTCTTAGGGTTTTCAGGCGTTGTGGTTGGAATGGCCGGTTTTATCTGGGCTCGGCAAAAAAAAGCACCTTGGGAAGGTTATCCCTTGCAAAAGACTACGCTCTACTTCATTCTAGGCTACATTATACTCATGGTAGGACTAGAAATAGCTCTTATCTTATTTAAGTACCTTTCATCATATCAGTTTGGACTCAATATCGCCAATACTGCTCATGTAGTTGGTGGATTGGTAGGTCTAGGGCTGGGTAGAATGAATTATTTTTCCCGTGGTAACGTTTAATGACAGTTCGAGATTTAACTATTTTAGGTTGTGCAAGTCAACAACCTACCCGTATCCGTAATCATGGAGCCTATATTGTTCGTTGGAATGGGGAAGGGTTCTTATTTGATCCTGGTGAAGGAACTCAAAGGCAGTTTATTTTTGCCAATATCGCACCTACCTGTGTGACCAGAATTTTTATTAGTCATTTCCATGGTGACCATTGCCTCGGGCTTGGTTCTATGTTAATGCGCTTGAATTTGGATAAGGTTCAGCAACCGATTCATTGTTATTATCCTGCAAGTGGTAAGCTTTATTTTGACCGTCTGCGATTCAGTAGTATTTATCATGAAGTCATTAAGGTCGTAGAGCACCCTGTGAGTCGGTCTGGACTTGTTGAAGATGGGGAGTTTCGGATAGAGGCAGAGTTTTTATCACACGGCGCAATTGATAACATAGGTTGGCGTATTACAGAATCGGATAGCCGTAAATTTGATCCCTTGCAGCTGCAGGCCTTGGGTATTAAAGGTCCCCTCGTCCGAGAGCTAGAATCAAGTGGAGTGATTACAGTAAACGGACGGCAGGTTTATTTGGATGAGGTCAGTCGCGTAAGAAAAGGGGATACTCTATCGGTTGCAATCGATACAATCCCTTGCGAAGAGCTGTATAAAGTGGCGCAGGGAGCCCGCTTATTTTTATGTGAAAGTACATATCTTAATAAGCATAAAGAAATGGCATACGAACATCATCATTTAACTGCTCATCAAGCGGCGGAAGTAGCAAGAGATGCCGGTGTAGAGCAATTGATTCTTACACATTTTTCCGCCCGTTACCAAGATCTTGCTGAGTTTGCAGAAGAGGCTTGTGCTATTTTCCCCAATACGCTGATTGCTGATGATTTAAAACAGTTTCCTTTCCCTAAGTGATTAGCTAAGCCATCTGGTTTAGATTATACCTGTATCTCTTCTGATAAGATGTCTAGTTCTCTAATGAGAGTTTCTGTTGGGTCTCGGTATTCTATAAAGGTTTGCATCAGTTGTTGTAAATGGGATGCAGGTGAGCCTGTGGCATCAAAGCTAATGGCAGCGCTAAGCAAGGTTAGATCCTGGTGGCAGTTTCTTACAGATAAAGGCTGATTTAGGATGTTTTGGATAATAATTGCAGCATCTTGTAAGTCTTCATAGAGCATGGGTAGACTCCCTTCTATTTGATTTTATTAGAGATCTCTGCTAAAGCCTGGATAGCACCTTTTACTTTAGATAAAAATTCAACTTCTTCGCTAAGGTTGGGAGCTTCAAGGAGCTCAGTTAGTAAGCTCGATAAGGATTTAATATTTTTTTTAAGTTGCTGGCTGTAATAAGGAACATCCAGTCCTGCTGGTAAAGAATCAGTGCTAGTGGTTTTCCTCTGGATTCTGTTCATAAACTGTATTGTCAGCCTGTATTAATAATTCCCTTTCACTTGGGGTTTCCTAATATAGCGAAAAGGGATCTGATTCAAATAGTCGTAATACTTTCTTTTCGTTGTATCTAGGATGGATTTGTAATCACAGGTGCAGGCTTGGGTCCTTTCAAGAAAAGATGTTTGTTCTTGCATAACGACCTCTAGCCGGTATTCATCCTGTATTCTTATCTTCTTAGTTTTATAAGATTAATTTGTCAACTTGATCTAAAATTATTTTTTAATTTTAAATGAAATGCAATTGGCTTATTTTTGAAGCGGCAATAGCAAATGCTGAAGCTACATTTAAAGAGTTTTTATAGCCGACTAGAGGGATTTGTACAAATTGATCTACAGACTTAAGAGTGGTTTCCGAAAGGCCATATTCTTCATTGCCGAGTAAAAGGGTAAAAGATCTAGGAAAAACAAAACCGGAAATTGTTGGAGCGGAATCTACTGTTTCCAGGGCGATAAAGGGACGAGGCAGCCCTGCCAAGGAGTCAACTTGGAGGCATTTAATTTTATCGAATGTTCCCATCGATGTTTTTTGTACTTTTGGGTGATCGATATAAGGTGTTGACCTAGAAAAATATACAGATCCTAATCGGAAAGCTTCCACTGTTCGCAGAATGCTTCCTACATTAAAGGCAGATCGTAAATTATCCAGATAAATAGCAATCGGCATGCATGCTATGTTACTTGGTTGATCGGATTTATTTATCATGAGAAGGTTATGTTCTTGCCAGCTGACATTTGCGTTTTGTAAGTGCAGGTGAAAGCGATTACTTAAGTTTTCTAAAGAGAATGTACATAAGGGGGGTAAACCCATCCAAGTGCTCAGGTTGTTGTAGATTGCCTCCAGATGGCGCTCTCCACTCTGGATTTTGCGAAGCAGCTCGCTTGCCTTTTTATGCTGCTGCTGCGCGGGAAGAGATAAAAATTTTGTCTGTGTCCAAAGGGATGTCATTTTTTATGGGTAGAGGCAAAATATTCATCCAAGGTTCCATCAAAGAGGTGGATTCTATTCTCTTCAAAGGCCAGGATTTTGTTGCATGACTTATTAATGAGGTCTCTATCATGACTTGCAACAAGGACGGTTCCTTTAAAATCTTGTAGAGCCCATGCTAGGGCAGAGACCGCTTCCAAGTCTAAGTGGTTATTGGGCTCATCCATTAATAAGACGTTATAGTTGCATAGCATCAGCCATCCGATAATGAGTCTTGCAGTCTCACCCCCAGATAAGTGGCCGAGCGATTTAAATGCATCATCCCCTCCAAAAAGCATTTTGCCAAGAATACTTCTAATATCTTGATCGTATACCCCTTCTTTTTTGCTTTTCAGCCATTCAAAAGCGGTAGCTGGACTTTTTTTATCGACAATTTCCCCGTGGTTTTGAGGGAAGTAACCGATTTGGACGTTGTGTCCTGGATCTGCCTTTCCTCCATCTTGAGCCAAGGCTTGCGCTAAAAGCTTGATAAGGGTTGTCTTCCCTTTACCGTTGTTGCCAATAATCCCGATTTTATCCCCTCGATTGACTTCGAATGAAAAATTATCAATCACTATTTTATCGTCATAGGATTTGCAAAGATGCTCTGTCTTAAATACGATTTGACCAGATGGTTTTTCAGGCGGGTAAAATCGTATATAAGGTCTTTGAATATTTGTTTTTTTGAGTTCTTGAGGTTGGAGTCGTTCGATTTCTCTTACACGTGACTGCACCTGGCTTGCCCGGGTACCTGCTCCAAAGCGAGAAACAAATTCCCTTAGCTGGGCAATTTTTTTTTCTTTTGACTTGTTTTCATCCTCGGTTCTGTCTCTTGCAGAAGCTTTAGCAACGAGCATACTGTCATAGTTGCCTGGATAAATAATGAGAGTTTCATAGTCGATATCAGCAATATGAGATGTTACTTCATTTAAGAAGTGTCTATCATGGCTTACAACGACCAGGACTCCTTTGTAGCCATGGAGAAATTCTTCAAGCCAGCCGATTGATTCAAGGTCTAAGTGATTTGTAGGTTCATCGAGGATGAGTGCTTGAGGTGTGCCAAAGAGTGCTTGACAGAGCATAACTCGGAATTGTCTATCTGTTGGGATCATATGCATTTTTTCTTCGTGTATCTCGGGGTCGAGGCCCATACCAGATAGCAGAAGTTCAGCATCAGCTTCAGCGCTATATCCATCTTCTTCTGCGATGATTTCTTCAAGCTCACCGAGACGAATACCCACCGCATCGGTCATTTCTTCTTCATATAAACGATCTCTTTCGACTAAGGTATCCCATAGTCTTGGATTGCCCATCATAACGACATCAATTAACCTTGCGTCTTTAAAATCTTCAATGTTTTGTTTGAGGTACCCTACTTTTTTTGGTAACGTTACCGATCCGCTTGTGGGTTCTTCCAGCTTCATGACAATTTTTAGAAGGGTAGATTTACCAGCTCCGTTAGGTCCGGTTAGGCCGTATCGGTTCCCTTGGCTAAAGGTTACCGTGATGTCATCAAATAGAACTCTGGGTCCGATTTTTTTAGAAATTGAGTTAAGTGTAATCATGATTTGATATGCTTCTTTGAAAAAAACTAATCTCATTTTACCATAAAAAGAAAACAGGAACAAGAAGAAGATGAATGATTTTACAAAGCAGATACAGCTTTTTATTGAATATTTGCGCGTTGTGAAAAATGTCTCCACTCACACACAGCGCAATTATAAATTAGATTTGGAAAGTTTTTACAAGTATTTACATGCCAACTACCCTCTCTCAGAGACAGAAGGGGCTTTTTCTGTCGATCTAGTAAGTAAGAGGATGGTTAGAAATTATTTAGCTCATCTAAAGGGATTGTCAGGAGCAAAACGAACAGTCTTGAGACGTCTCTCTGCTCTTAGATCTTTTTATAAGTATCTTGTTAAGGAAGGGAGGGTTGAGCTTAGCCCTTTAGATGATATAGAGAGCCCGAAACTCGAGAAAGGGATTCCTACCTCTTTAACATATGATCAGATCCAGGAGTTATTCGATCAGCCTGATCAGAGAAGTTATTTGGGATTTCGAGATCGGTGTATTATGGAGCTTTTTTATAGTTCAGGTCTGAGAGTCTCCGAGCTTATTAGTCTTAATCGTGAGGATATTGATTTTGGCAATTTCGTAGTCCGGGTGTCTGGTAAGGGAAAGAAACAGAGAGTGGTACCTATCACAAAAAGTGCTGCCGGGTGGATAAAAAATTATTTAGATCATCCAGAAAGAAATATCGATCATGCAGATCATAAGGGGCAGAGCGACAGTAAAGCTATTTTCTTAAATAAGTGGGGCACAAGGCTTACTGTACGCTCTGTCGATAGGAAGTTTGATGAATATTTAAAGCAAAGTGGACTTGTGGGCAAAGCCACCCCTCATACGATTAGGCATACCATTGCCACACATTGGCTAGAAAAAGGAATGGACTTAAAAACGATCCAAGTTTTGCTGGGACATAGCTCTCTTGCCACCACCACCATCTATACTCATGTTTCTACAAGATTGAAAAAAGAAGTTTATGACAAAGCTCATCCCCTTGCTTTAGATGATAAGGGGGTTGAGTAAAAAAAAAGGGGGGAAGCGATAAGCCGGATTTTGTCGTTGCCTTTGCAGACAATGCGCAATCATTCCTCTAGGGTCTGTGTTGCCACAGTCCTCAAGCGATTTACCTTAGGGCCTCCTGGAGCGGGAGTATGTGCCCTGATTATTCTTGCTTCAGATAGGGTTTATAGGGCTCTGCGTCTCCACAGAGCCATCAGCTTATAAAACTGATATTTTCAGCCTGCTTATTTAGATTTAAAGCTAAATAAAGGTATATTTTCTGTTACACTTTCCGTAGCCTTGCGGCCCCCAGTCTTTCACTGGTATCTGCTCCTAAGAAGTCCAGACTTTCCTCTCCTAAGAAGTTTTGCATTCTTAGCAGCGATTGCGTGCTTCCCCTCAAAAATGCTACTTAAGCGGTGGTAGCGCGCCTTCTGCGACGTTTACCAGTTGAGTTTTCTTCTGATTCGGCTCTGGCTTCTTGCCAGTAGTGAATCCGAGAACAGTGCTCACAAAAGACGAGGTTTTCCCCTTTTCGAACTAGATTTTCATGCTGGGCAGTCAGTACAATATGGCAGCCGCTGCAGGTTCTGTTTTCTATAGGTACAATAACCCGGTCTTTTTTATTTTTTAGCAATCTCTCGTATAAAGCCAGAAGGTCGGGAGACGCCTGTTTAGCAAGTTCATCTCTCTGTTGTTTAATTGCAGAGCCTTCCGCATTAATTAATTCAATGCTTGATTCGATCTCTTTTTCAATTGCCTTGCTGCTTTCTTCCGAGTTTTGAAGGCTTGTTTTAATTTTATCAAGAAGCTCTTCTTCGGCATTTTTTTTGTCGACAAGGTCTGAAACTTTCTGCTCTAGTGATGTTTTTTCTCTTTCAGCAGCAGTCATTTCTTGTGTTAGAGCGGTGAATTCATCTGCTTTCTTGATATTTGATTGTTGGTTTTCAATCCGTTTGATTTTTGCTGCAATATCTTGGATTTTTGTTTCTTGGGTTTGGATGGTTTTATCCAAATCAACAATTTCTTTTTCTTTTTCAGCATACTGTTGGTAGAGCTCTTTTCGCAGGGAGTCGATCTGCTGAAGTTCTTTCTGTCGTTCTTTTTTGAGCCGCATAAGGCGCATCATTTTCATATCGAAATCTTGAATGTGTATGATGACTTTGAGTGCTTCTTGCATGAAATTCTTACCATTTTGAAAATAGATAATTTAGGAGAATATAAGATTATCGCTCAGGGTAAATATAGCTCAAGGAAAAAGATGCTTTTCTTTCTGGTTTCCCCTTAAAAGAGGCAGGTCTAAAATAAAAGGTTTGGTAAAGAGGTGTAAATAGATTCTTCTGCCTGTTCTTATTTCTTATGTAACCTATGAATTTAAAATTTTATTAATCAGTGCCTTCTCCGATGGATATGAACTCTGCTTTGATTTGCCCAATACCTTTAATCTCTGTTGTAAAAAAGTTTTTGAATTATATTGTGTATCGACGAGATTTTTGGTTTATGTAAGAATCAGGTTTTTATGTAGCTATAGGTTGTTTGATGAGCTATCTCAATAAATATTTTCATACAGTTTCTGCGGAAAAGAGGGATTCGGCAGCGATTGCCTTTTTAGCCTCTATTGATCATTTGCAGAAAAACAATCCTTTAGTTGCCGGCACTATTATTCGGGAGCTGAAAGATCAAAGATCTTACCTTAAGCTGATTGCCTCTGAAAATTTTTCCTCACTTGCTACCCAGCTTGCCATGGGCAATCTGCTGACTGATAAATATGCAGAGGGTTTTGCTCGCCACAGGTTTTATGCTGGGTGTGATAATGTGGATAAGCTAGAAGAAGAGGCAGCCCTGCAGGCGAAACACCTGTTTGGTGCAGATCACGCTTACGTTCAGCCTCATTCGGGTGTTGATGCAAACCTGGTGGCTTTTTGGTCGATTTTAGTGCATAGAATTCAAAATAAAGAAGTTGAGGCTCTAGGAAAGAAATCAATAGATGCTCTAAGCCCCCAAGAGTATGAAACGATTCGCCGCCTGCTTGTGAATCAAAAGGTAATGGGGTTGTCTTTGAATTCTGGAGGGCACCTAACACATGGCTTTCGTCACAACCTCTCCTCGAAAATGATGCAATCGGTCCCTTATGAAGTGGATCGATCGACCGGCCTTATTGATTATTATAATCTCGAGCTTCAGGTTAAACAAGAAAGGCCTTTAATTTTACTTGCTGGTTATTCAGCCTATCCTAGACTGATTAATTTCGCAAAAATGCGTCAGATTGCAGATTCTGTTGGCGCTGTTCTTATGGTAGATATGGCACATTTTTCAGGTCTTGTGGCTGGGAAGGTAATGACGGGGGAATACGATCCAGTACCGTTTGCTCACATTGTCACTTCGACCACTCATAAGACCCTGCGGGGACCAAGAGGGGGATTGGTGTTATGTAAGGAAGAATTTAGAGAAGTGGTAGATAAAGGGTGTCCGCTGGTCCTGGGAGGACCTCTTCCTCATGTGATTGCCGCAAAAGCTGTTGCGTTTAAAGAAGCCAATAGCGCAGAGTTCCAAAAGTATGCTTTACAAATCGTTCTGAATGCTCGTGCTATGGCAGAGCGGTTTATGGAAAAGGGGGTTCCGATTACAACTGGGGGAACAGATAATCATTTACTCGTTATTAACGTCGCAGATAAGTTTGGGCTAACCGGGCGTCAGGCAGAGCAAGCGCTAAGGCAGGCTCGCTTAACAGTGAATCGGAACGCAATCCCTTATGATATACAAGGCGCCTGGTATACTTCCGGTATTCGGGTAGGGACCCCTGCTTTAACAACACTTGGGATGAAAGAGGCTGAGATGAAAGAGATCGCTGATCTAATCTGTGAGGTGTTAGCGGCAAGTACTCCACAGATAGATGTGAACACTCAAGAAAAAAGTAGAGCAAAGGTTATTACATCTGCTCATATAATCGAATCTGTCCAACAAAGGTGTATCCAGTTATTGCAAAAGTTTCCGCTATACCCAGAAATTCTCATCGATTGAAAAAAAAACAGACAATGTAAATAATCAAAAAAAAATAGGTAAGGAGATACAATGATCATATTTAATGAAGAGGAAGAAGAAGAGAAAATCATAAGAACTCGTCCTATAGATGATAAAATTGATGAAGTTCTCCTGAAAGCCCGACGTATTTTATTATCTGATCCTGTCGATGGAGATAGCGCAAAAGATATTATTCGTAAGCTTTGGTTCCTTGAGTTATCTGCCCCAGGTAAGCCGATTTTATTTGTGATTAATTCCCCGGGTGGATCTGTTGATTCTGGTTTTGCTATTTGGGATCAAATTAAAATGATTACCTCTCCTGTAACAACTCTTATTACAGGCCTTGCAGCCTCGATGGGATCAGTACTGAGTTTATCTGCTGCCCCTGGTAAGCGTTTTGCAACTGCTAATTCTAGGATTATGATCCACCAGCCATCAATTAATGGGGTGATTCGTGGTCAAGCAACTGATTTAGATATTCAGGCAAAAGAAATTTTAAAGACCAGAACAGCTCTTGTGAATCTCTATGTTAACGCAACAGGTAAAGAGAGCAAGGTAATTGAAAAAGCAATCGATCGAGATTCATGGATGAGTGCTCACGAGGCTTTAGAATTTGGACTGCTTGATAAAATCGTAAAATCATATGAAGATGTTGGTGTATAGACTCCGTGGTGTTGATTCCTTTTTCTAAATACCAAGGCTCAGGCAATGATTTTATCATTATTGATGATAGGGCAGCGCTTTTTCCTTGTGAAAACTCATTATTAATCAGGCGCCTGTGCAACCGGAGGCTAGGTGTTGGTGGTGATGGCCTGCTCCTTTTGCAGGCCTCTAATAAGACAGGGTTTCGTATTCGGATCTTCAATTCAGATGGGCATGAAGTTGCCATGTGTGGTAATGGAATGCGATGTTTTGTTCATTACTTGCGCTCTTTGGGCTTTCGTGACAACCCTTATTCTATCGAAGCTATGCATGATATTATTGTATGTTACGTAAAAGCAGACAAGATATCAGTACAGATTGATAGGCCTTACGTCTTACACTGGGGGGTCCCTGTTGATGTTAATGGGCATTCTTTTGAGGCTTTTGTTGTCCACACAGGGGTGCCTCATGCTGTAATTTTCGTAGAAGATTTAGAGGATTTGGATATAGAGACTTTAGGGCCTGCCATTCGTCATGATCCTTTCTTTGCCCCCGAGGGGGTTAATGTAAACTTTGTTACCACAGGTGCTGATGGTGCCCTTCGGATTCGCACATATGAACGTGGAGTGGAAGGGGAGACTCATGCTTGTGGTACTGGGGCTGCGGCGGCAGCTCTGACGGCTGCACAAAAAATGGGGATTTCTACCCCTGTGCGAGTGGTTCCCTTATCGGGAGATTATCTCGAGGTTGACATCCGGCCGCTTAAATCTGGAGGTCAGCAGATAGAGGTAAGCGGTGGTGCGGTCTGTATCTTTAGTGGGCATCTATCCTTGGAGCAGTTTTTATCATAAGCTTTCTCTGCCTGTGTAAGAAAAAATTCTCTTTTATCAAAGGATAATTGTAAAATGCCTGTAACTTCTTGATTTCTTCCCATGAAGCGTGCATGCTGACCAATAGAGGGAGTACGCTTGTTTATATCCCTAAAAAATATTTTTTTTCGGATCCTTATGTTTGATCAATCGCTACATCAAAAAGACTTAGACTCAGGAAAAAAGCTGATTGCTGGTAAAAAAATCAAGAATCTGCTTTTTTCAGAGGGTAGCTATCAATCTGAGGTTTTAATTGGAAAAGGAAAGTCGATTTTTCCATTTATTCAGGTAAGCGATGAAGGCTTAATCAAAGATGGATTATGTCCTTGTATAGAAGATTCATCCTCGTATTCTTGTCCCCATATTGCCGCGACCTATGTTCAAATTATGGGAGGTACAGACAGCCCTTTGCATGTTCGGTTTCGAGATTCGTTATGGAATAAACTGTGTCATATGGCCTCTCGCCGTCACGGGTATAGTGAAGATTGTCTAACAGGTAAACAAGAAATACAGGCTTTATCTCCGACAGGTAAACCCCTATTTTATGCTCACCCCAGTTCGACCGCTGGTATAAAAAAAATCCGGGAGATTACATCTGAGCGACCTGTTGAAACAGAAGAGACCTCGTTAAAATTTTTTCATTTAGCACCTGAAGAGCTCTTACTATGGCAGAAAGGTAGACCCAGTGATCATTTGCAATACGAGCTGAGCTTTTGGTCCGATCTTGCTAAGTGGTGGATGGGGCTTGCAGCAGCAGGTAATCCATATAAAGTTTCTTTTCCATCTGCCGACACTGAGCTTCCCTGCTGGATTCATGTGGAATTTAAAGAAATACAGTTTGGTTTTTATATCGCTCAAGCCAATTGGCCGGACGTTATTCCTTCTCTACACACCATTGCCTCTCCTGTAAATATTCATGATGAGAGGGCCGCTGCTCTAGAGAAAATTACCTACGATAGAAAAGATCAATCCCTGTTTGTCCATATAAAACAAGACAGGCAGCCTTCTTCTTCTGCCCATAAAGGGGGAATCGAGCTTGACGGATGGCGATATATTCCAGGAACAGGTTTTTTTTCCCAGGTCAAGCAATCTTTTTTAACACATGGGGTTGTTCTTAAAGAACGTGTGGGAGCCCTCCTTGACAAGTACCACTCTATATTGCCATCTTATCTGGCTAAAGAGACTATCCATGAAGGTTCTTATTCCCTCTCCTACAATTTGTCTTTTGATTCTCAGCAGCGCTTGCATATTAATGCTTTTTTATTTGAGCCAGGAGATCTTCAGAAGGGGCAGTCTGCATATTTTAACAAATGGGTATATGTAGAGAACCTTGGGTTTTATCAAACAGGAAATAGCTTGTTTTCTGGATTAGACAATATCATTGGAAGAGATCAGGTTGGTGATTTTATTAACCGGCATAGGGTCTGGCTTAACACAGTTGAGGGGTTCCATACCCATTTAATGACTGTTGCCTCTGAGCTCCATTATTTTGTAGATAATTACATGAACCTGTGTTTTGAATCCCATTTTGATCTCATGGAAGAGCGTTTAGAAATTGTTGATTTTGGAGAATGGGTCTATATTCCTATGAAGGGTTTTTTTCAAAAAAAACAGGATAAAGGCCCTTCTCCTCTCTATTCAGGTCTTGTGATCCAAAAAGAAGAAGTTTCTTTTTTTATTCAAAAAAACAGTGAAGAGCTTTCTTTACTTCCGACTTTTTTTTCCCAGAAGTGTCCAGTTGAGTCTGTGTTAATCGATGTAATGCTGAATGCAGAAGAAATGATTCGGATTAAACCTCACTATACCTACGGGCCTTATGTAGACCCATCTCGAGTGTTTGTCTTTGGGCAGTATTGCTTTGTCGATAAGCAGGGATTTTCATTAATGCCAGTGCAAATGCCCATGGACCGGTTTTTACAGGAACAAATTCTTGATAAAAGGGAAGAGAACTATTTTTTAGCCAGTGAATTAGATGGATTATCGCCTTATATCCGTCTTTGGGATCCAAGGCTAAAAAAACCTAAGTCTATAGCCCTGCGGGTAGCTCAAGTACACCACGATGTTAAGATGGAAGATGGACAGTGGCTTGTTGAGCTGATCTATGAAACTGATCTTGGAAAAGCTCATGCGATCCATATATGGGAGGGATTGCAGACAAATAAAAAGTATTTATTCACAGACGCCGGATTGATTGATCTTAAACATCCCCGTTTTAACTGGCTTAAAGGCATTACTAAAAAACGGTGGATCCGCAAGGGACAGCTCTTGCGAGTGACCTCTGTAGAATGGGTACGGTTAAATGCTTTTGAAGAAGTGATAGAACCAGAGAGTAGTTCGGTAAAAGATACTAAGACCCGCCATTTGCTTGAAGAATTTAGAACTATGCAGGCAAGTCAAATTTTAGATACAACAGGGCTGAAAAGTGAGTTAAGACTCTATCAGCAAGTTGGGTTAAAGTGGCTTTGGTTTTTGTATTGCAATGGTCTGTCAGGTCTTTTATGTGATGAAATGGGCCTTGGTAAAACCCACCAGGCGATGGCTCTTTTATCAGCTGTCTATAATCAAGGTGAGAGGGGTAAAAAGTTTTTAGTGGTATGTCCGACATCGGTTCTCTACCATTGGGAAGATCTGCTTGCTAAATTTTTGCCTGATTTGCGCGTATGTGTTTTTTATGGGTTAGAAAGGAATCTCGATACCTTCGATGAGGGAGCAGATCTACTCCTTACATCTTACGGTACTCTACGTAGCGAGAAAACCCGTCTATCCCAGATATCGTTCGATGTAGCCGTATTTGATGAAGTGCATAGCGCTAAAAATATCCAATCACAAACACATAAATCGATTAAGGCGATGCAGTGTCGTATGGTTGTAGGACTTACCGGGACACCTTTAGAAAATAGATTGCTTGATCTCAGGGCCTTATTTGAGATCATTTTACCAGGGTATCTACCAGGAGAATCACAGTTTAAAGAATTCTTTGTAAGTCCAATTGAAAAAGATCAGGACAAGTCAAGGAGCACTCTGCTTACCAAGATGATCAAGCCGTTTATTCTAAGAAGAAAAAAAACCGAAGTGCTTTTAGAGCTGCCTGAAAAAATCGAAGAGGTCTATTATTGCGATTTATCCCGGGAGCAAAAAGAGCTATACAGAGCAGTTTTTTATTCTGAAAAAGAGTCTCTTGTTAAAGAGTTATCTGATCCCCATTCGTCTAAAGGGTATATCCACATCTTTTCTGTATTATCAAAACTCAAACAGATCTGTAATCATCCTGTGATGATCAATAAGGATTATGAGAACTTTTTAAAATACCGCTCTGGCAAATGGGATTTATTTGTGGAAAGGCTTGCTGAAGCCAGAGAAAGTGGGCAAAAGGTTGTTGTCTTTTCTCAGTATCTTGAGATGATGGATATGATTGAGAAATACCTGACCCTAGAAAAGATTGGTTTTGCTGAAATTCGAGGCAGTACCAGAAATCGCAGAGAAGCGATTGAGCGGTTTAGAGACGACCCTGAGTGTGAAGTCTTTGTCGCATCTTTGCAGGCAGCAGGCTCAGGAATTGAGCTGACTGCAGCGTCGGTTGTGATTCATTATGACAGATGGTGGAATCCAGCTAAAGAAAATCAAGCAACAGATAGGGTTCACAGGATAGGGCAGCAGCGCGGAGTACAGGTGTTTAAATTTGTAACAAAAAAAAGCGTTGAAGAGCGGATCCACGAACTAATAGAGAAAAAAAACCGGCTCTTTGCAAGTGTTGTAGGCTATGATCCCCAGGATCAGATAAAAACCTTAAGCCGTCAAGAAATGCTAGAGCTTGTTGCTCATTTAGAAAAAGATATCGATTAAGATCCCGTACATACTATAGATCCGTCGATCATTTTAGGATGATGAGATTTTTATTTAGTCTGCCGATCATTTGATCGTGAGCAAATCGGTACCTATTGCTTGATGGGTGTTTGATATTAATGATAAAATCTCGGCACCAGATCCTATTTTTTCGATGGTTCATTTTTATTTTTACAGATAGGCTGTCTCAGCCAGGCATTATTTTTATTTTTAAAAATAATGCTAATTAATTCTTTATTCCCTTGTGCCAAAGCTCTTATAGCTCCTTATCCAATCTATTTCTCCAAGGAGTAGATCCATTTTTATTTAACAGGGTAAATAAAGGGATAAGGCGCTGTCTTTTTATTCTGGTTGTGGGCTATAATTTCCAGTTTATTAAAGAGGTATTAACCAATGAATCCTACGATTAAACTCGCTATTGTCGGCCGCCCTAATGTCGGTAAATCGGCCCTATTCAATCGGATTTGTAAGAAGAAGATTGCAATTGTTGATGAGGCTGAAGGAATAACAAGAGATCGTCTCTATGCTGAGGCTGATTTTTTTGGTAAGCCGTTTCAAGTCATCGATACGGGAGGGATTCATCCTAATACAATGGTCCCCTTTCAGGAAGAGATCAGAATGCAAGCTGAAATTGCGATCGAAGAAGCAGATGCCATTATCATGGTAGTCGATGGACATACAGGGATTACCCTGCTCGATGATGTAGTTGCTAAAATTTTGCATAGAACAAAAAAACCGGTCGTTTTAGCCGTCAATAAAATTGATAACCACGCGCAAATGGAACTGGTCTACCCTTTCTATCCCTTAGGGATTAAATCGGTGATTGGAGTATCTGCCGTTCAAGGCTTTCATATTGCTGAGCTGCTCGAAGCTGCATTTGCTAAAGTAACCTGGCCTGAAAAAGTGGCAGAAGTTGCATCCGGTCTTAAGGTGGCAATTATTGGACGTCCCAACGTTGGTAAATCTACAATTGTCAATCAAATATTAGAGCAGGACCGTTGCGTTGTTAGCCCGATTGCAGGAACCACAAGAGATAGTGTCGATATCGAAATTGAACATGAAGGAACGCACGTAACCCTAATTGATACAGCAGGAATCCGACGTAAAAAAGCAGAGCATGAAGTTGTTGATAAGTTTGCAGCCATTCGTACTAGCCGTGCGATAGAACGAGCAGATGTGTGTGTTCTTGTAATGGACTCTGTCTTTGGTATGACGACTCAAGAGAAAAGGATTGCAGAAGATATTGAAAGTCAGGGTAAAGGCTGTATTCTTGTGTTTAATAAGTGGGACCTAGTTCACGGTTATAGAATGGAACACTGCCTTAAAAGTATTCGTATCGAGGCCTCATTCTTAAACCATTGTCCCGTTCTTTTTATATCAGCACAAGAGAATCGAAATCTTGATCAGCTCTTTCCTTTAATTAAAGAAGTGTATGAAGCCCGTGGACATCGTATCACAACAGGGCAGCTGAATAAATTCATGGAAAAAACCCTTCAAAGATACCACCCTCCGATGATTCAGGGTAAAAGGCTCCGTATCTATTACATGGCTCAAGTGGCTATACAACCGCCGAGATTTATTTTATTCGTTAATTTTCCAGAGCTGATGTTAGAGAGCTATAAGAAGTATCTAATCAATCAATTCCGTGAAGAATACCCCTTTAAAGGTGTTCCTGTAGTCTTTGAGCTGCGTGGTAAGAAACACAGAGATGAGGATCATCCGGTAGCTGTTACTCAAACTAGATCTGATAGACCTCAAGCTATTTTAGTCAATCCGGCTGAACATACAGATAATACCGATTTTGAAGATCTTCCAGACCTTCAAGAAGAGCTCGATCCCTCTTACTTTGGATAACAAATCGGGTGTCTGTTTTCTTTAACAGACACCCTTTTATTTTCTCACAGGATCGTATTTATATCTTTGTCCATCGATTTCAATCGATCTGTATACCCAGGCAGCTTTATTTTCTCTCAATAACCTGTCACATCCCATAATAAAGCCTTTAACAAACCCATGTTTATGCATGGCAAGCTGCATATACCTCGATGAAGTAGGGCGGTAGTGACTTCTTGGTCCATCAACAGGCGATAGTATCTTTTGATGAAATTGAATAATTACATCAGCAATTTGTACCGGTATAGAATATGTTTCCGGATTGCTTGGGGTCTTTGGAATTCCGTGACGTAATTCTGCATCTTTACCCCATGGTTCAAAGTACCCAGGACGGGCATAAGAGAGAGATGAATAAAAAAACAGAAAAAAGACGATAAGTATTTTAGAATGCATATTTAATCATGAATCCAGGGAAAAGACCTTTTTCATTCATCATTGTTGTCGCTTTCATTTCATATAGCCGTTCATTATAAAACTTGGTTTCTTCTGCTGCGCCATAGATCCCTCCAAAATACCATCCAGCTTCAAAGCTTGTAAAAATAGCTCCTGCTGCAATGTTTCCATGATCAAAAAAATAGTAGGTAGCCGCGATAAAGAGTCCATTCAGCAAGGTGGCGGTAATTCCTGATTGGGTCTGTCCCAAATAAAAATAACCAGCGCCGGGGAAGACTGCGTTGAGGATTTTAGCTTTTTGCACCGATTTTTTCTCTTGTTCGTATTCTTTTACAAACGTATCTATAAATGCATATGACGGGACTGTTCCGATTGCTTCTAGCTTTTCGATGTTGGCATCAACTACCTGTCCATACACATAGAGTTTATTGGCAGCTTCTGGGTAGTGTTGTTGGATATAAAATAGAATTTGCTGGGCCTTAGAATCCTTTCCTAAACGATTATAGCAGTCGTATAGTAGCAGAAGAAAATCTTGGGCCGCAGGAAAGGTTGTATCGACATTTTTAAGCTCTGTATGTTCATAGACATAAACAGCATCGTTATATTTTCTACCTAAATAATAGCAAAGAAAGATCCCATAATTGACTTCTTGGATTCTTGAGATGCGATCTTTGGGTAGTAAGATTTCTGCTCGTTTAAATGCGGTGATTGCTTGATAAAGGTCTAATTGGTGCGCGAAAGCAATTCCAATTTTATATTCTTTTGCAAAGTCTTGAGACTCTTCGTCAGGATTCAGTGAAGGAAAGGCACTAGGCAGGCGCAGTAAGTACTTGTCTTGGATGGCATAATCGAGTTGTGGCTCGATTTTTTCTTGGGTATGATAGCAAGAAAATAAAAGCAGAAGAGTACAGATCCCTGCTCTTAAGATAATTTTCATCATCGAGGTTTTATTCCTCGCTAAGTGCTTTAATCATTTCTGTGGCTTGATCAAACTCTTCTTTAAGGACCTGCTTGACTGCATTTTCTTTGAACATAGCCTCTTCTTCTTCGGTGATACGATCGTAGTCTTCGAAAGAGTTAATGATAATTGGTCTTACAAAGATGATGACATTTGTTTTTGTTGCAGAACGATCATTTTGTGCAAATAACGCTCCCACAACAGGAAGTCCTCCCAGACAAGGTATTCCGTTAGAGAAATTGGTTTTTGAGTTTTGAATCATACCACTAAGCACTAGGAAGTGATTATCTGGCACATGGACCCGAGTATTCATCGTTGTATGAGCGGTTTGAATGCCTGTTACAGTCGATCCTTGTACTGAGGTAGTGCCTGGTACTTGTTCACTGATATCTTGGGCAATATCTAAGGTGATAATATTGTTGCTGCCAAGTGTTGGAGTGATTGTTAAGTTAACACCCACATCACGGTATTCGATGTTAGAGGTCTGTACGGTGGCATTTGATCCTGTATTGGAAACAAATGAGCCTGTAAACGGTATGTTTTGTCCTACAAAGATCGTTGAGGTATGACCATCTTGAGTAATAATCTTGGGATTCATCACCACCGTAGAATCTCTATCGATTTGCAGTGCATTCACCAGACTTCCAAGAGATAAAAAGGATTTGCCTTTATGGAAAATTAAGTCCCCTATCACCCCTAGATCAAAACCTGTGGCAAAAGGCACTTGGTTAAGTGAGGTGCCCCCTTGAACAGGAGGTGTAGACGCTGTTGTTTGCCCAATCTGACTACTCATCAGAGGCGTTGCTATGACCGCTGAGTCACCGTAGCCTGATGCATTAGGGCCTACTGGGAAATTACCCATGGCTCCAATTGTTTTATTCAGGTACTGCAGTTGTGACCCCCACTGAAGACCAAAGTTTTGAGAATTAAAAAGATCTGTCTCTACAACAAGGACTTCGATAAACACTTGTCTTAAAGGAACATCGACATTTTCAATTAATGCTTTAAGTTTGCTAAGAGTGCCTGATTCTCCTGAGGCAATTAAGGAGTTAGTTACCTCGACCCATTGGAGTGAGCCAATCGCATCGATTAAAGATTTACTTGAGGCTGTGGCTGTTGTACTTATGCTAGAGGCGACTTCTTTCAGAGCTGTGAGAATCTCTGCCCCTTGGTGATATTGCAATTTATATACTAAGAAATGAGTCGTATCTGTTGCTTGGATCGTCGTCTGCGCACTTGTTGTATCAGATACATCGAACCGCTCAAGTAACTCGGATACCTGCTGCATCGATGATTCACTGCCGGTAATAATTAAAGAATTAGTTTCTTTTATATATTTTAGATGATCAATCGTCTCATAGAGTTCAGGGTTTGATAGTTGAGAAGATTTCAGTGTATCCATAAAATTATGTAGAATCTTAATGAGGTCTGTCCCTTCAATGTTTTTTGGATTATACACGAAGAAGTGGCTAGCTGCAGTTCTCTTCACTGAGGTTTTGGAGGAATCTACGTCCAATTGTTGGGCCATCGATTTAATCATACCCAGCACCTGAGAAGAGCCTATAAAAGTAAATGTTTTTAGCTCAGGATTATACTTGCCGGAGGATACGCTATCACTGACTAGTTTTTTTATTGGACCCTCAGGAACAAAGGAGTCTGTTGCCTCTAAGAGGCGTTTAAGGAAAGTACTTGGGTCAGCATAGAGAATCTGGTAAACGAGGATTGTTGAGGTAGCGCTCATCCCTATTGAGTCTTGTGATGAGGCATCAAAGTCATCTAACAATAGTTTAATTTGATCGATAACAGGTTGGGATCCTGAAATGAGTAATTGGTTATGTTCAGGTAGTGATTTGATATTGGCTATCGAATTGGCTAAACCTGAATTATTTGCTTGAGATTCAGACAAAGATGAAGAGATCTTTTGCAGATAGGAAATCGCATTATCTGGTTTGGCATTTTTAAGCTGATACACATAGAAACTAGCTTGAGATTCTGCAGTGTCCCCTGAGGGGTTATCTAAGCTAGAGAGTAGGTACTGCATTCTCTCAAGTGTTGGTTGCTCTCCACGAAAGATAAACGATTTGCTCTCGGACACCCAGTGAGCCCCTTGTATACAAGCTTTAAGTTGTTGATCTGATGGGGATTTAGTGTTCAGATTATTGGCAAAGTTGGTTAAAGCAGTTTCAAGCTGTGTCTGAGATTTATAAAGGGGTTTATAAATCAATGTTTCATTCTCGGTTAAAGGGGAATCAGGATTATCAATTTCAGCAAGAAGAAATTTGATTTTCTCCAAAGAAGAAGCATCTCCTGTAAATACGAGCGTCTGAGTGCTTTTAATCCACCGGGCAGATTTGAGAGTCTCAATGAGAGCAGGATTAGATAAACCACTATTTTTCAAAGACTCAGAGGTGTCATCTAAGGCTTTTAAAAGGCTTTCACCATCTTGGTATTTGGGGGTATAATTCAAAAAGTCATTCGTTGAGGGGGGAGCTGCCTGATCGGGTGTATCGATGAGGGGAAGAAGGTTGGTAATTTTTGCAATAGAGGCTTCAGATCCGTTAAATGCTAGACTGTTAATGTCCTGAATCCAAGTCCCAGAAGACGCTGTTTTGATTAGATCTCGGTCGTTCATTGCTTCCACTGCTTTTTGCAGGCTCGTGAGCAAAATCTGTCCATTCTTATTTTTTACATTATACAAAAACTGAGTGTTTTTTGGCTCGTTTGGAGGGGTATCGAGATTAGAGAGGAGGTCTTTAATTTTTGTAATAGAAGATGACGGGCCACTAAATACTAGGCTTTTAATTTCGGGGATCCATTTCCCAGCAGAGACTGTTTTTATCAAGCCAGAGTCATTCATCGCTTCTACTGTTTTTTTAAGCCTATCAAATAACAAGGACCCATCGATGTTCTGTACTGGATATACATAGGGTACATTTGTTGTTTCAGGTGAGTCAGCATCAAGATTGGCAAGCATGATCTGGATTTGATTAATAGAGCTTTGATTTCCTGTAAAGAACAGACTATTATTAGAAGTTAATAGGTGAACATTTTGAATTGTTCCGATTAAATCTTCATCATTTGTTGTTCGAGCAGTTTGTTGTAGATTTTGTAGGATGTCTTTTACTGAGCGATATTTAGCCGTGTAGAGGAAGTTGACTTTCTCTGTGTTTTTATTTGCAATATCGGCTGAACTCAGTATCGACTTAACCGTAGTCCATGTTGTAGCGTCTGTAATAATACGTAAAGAATGGGTTTCAGGGATATAGCTTGCAGATTTTAAAGCTTCAATCAGCAAGCTCGATCCTACAGGGTCTTTCGTTGCTAGATCAGATGAAGTTTGGCTCAGTATTCCCATTATTTCTGTATAAGATCTATTTTCAATCGGATAAAAAAAGACTTGTTGAGGCAGGGCGCTAGAGGGAAAAAATGGTTTTTCTTTTGGGAGGATGTCAAGATCTTCCATTACTGTAATCGCCCGTTCTAATAGGTAAGGGGTGGATACAATAAAGACGGTGCTAGTAGCGTCTTGTGGAACAAAAATTAGAGGGTTCCCTTCAGTAAAAGGGGAAAGAATCGGTGTAGCTAAAGCAATAATGTCTGCTGGAGGCACATTGCGCACCTGATAGCTATCGATTTCTAAAGGAGTATGTGGCGCGTCAAGACTCGATAGAAGGGATGCGATTTTATCAACATTGGTTGTAATATCAGTAACAATTAATTGCCTGGTTTCATTCGATACTTCAATTTGCGCTCCCTTGGAGGTCATTGTTCTAATGATATTGGCAATAGAAGAGGCATTTGCATTTTTTATTCTAAAGACCCTGGTAATAAGAGGAGCTGTCGTTTGCTCAGAATTGGGAATGTCTCCTGATACAATCGTAGGTATTTGATGCACCTCTTGATTTTTAGTAATAATGAGGCTGTTATCTTGTTCTAGCAGGACCAAGTTATTTATTCTTAATACCTGTATGAGAGCCGATAGGATATTTTTTACCGTGATTGGTTCTTCTGAAATAATACTGACATTGAACTGAATGTCATCTTGAGAAAAGACAAAGTTCATATTGGTGATTTTACTGACAAAACGGATCACCTCAATAACAGGAACATTATTGAAGTTGACTGTATAACTGGGCCCGCTATTGCCTGACTGTTCACTTTCGCTGTTAAGGAAGGCTGTTAGATAAGGATCTTCTGCAGATTGTGTATAGCATATAGTAGGACTTAAAAAGTTGACGAAGGATGCGATAAGAGTAGCGTTAGAGACTAATCGGTGTCGAGATTTCACTAGCAAGCGCATCATCATTGGAAAGCCTTGTTTATATTATGGATAAACATCCATCTAAGAAAAATTTTTATTATACACGTTTGGAATCCTAAAATACTCTTTAGATTATTGTAAACGGAAGTTTGTAAACCGTGGGAAAAAAAATGCAATCGCAATTGATAGGGGCGGGCCAAAGTAAAACCTTTGGTTATTTACTTTTCTCTGTTGATTAAAAAATAAATTAGATATGTAGGTGTTTTTTTGCAAGGAGTTGAAATGGGTTCTTTTATTTTTTATGCACTCATAATGAGTGTAGTGTCGAGTTTTGTGGTTTGTCAAACTCCTCAAGATGCTTTAGATAAATTGATGGAGGGCAATAAACGTTATACTCAAGATAAACTTATGTATCCAGATTTATCTCCCGCCCGTAGGCAGGCTTTAACATCAAAACAAAAGCCGTTTGCAGTTATTTTAGGATGTTCAGACTCAAGAGTCTCTCCTGAATTGATCTTTGATCAAGGACTTGGAGATCTATTTGTAGTCCGTCTGGCGGGGAATGTGGTAACACCTGTTGTTTTGGATAGTATCGAATATGCAGCTAAATATTTGGGCTCTAGTATCATTTTAGTCTTAGGACATGAAAATTGTGGGGCTATTAAAGCTGTTTATGAGGGAGTTACTCTAGATATTGAGGCTCTAGCGGCTCAAATTTCTCCAGCGATTGAGGGATGTAAAAAAAAGAAGGCACCTGTTAATGAATGCGTCCGGGCAAACGTCCGCTATGTTGTAAAAGCATTACAGAGCTACCCAGCTATTAAAAAATTACTGGAACAAAAACAAGTGCAGATCGTCGGTGCATATTATTCATTAGAGTCTGGTGCAGTAGAATTAATCCCTTAAAGAGGATTCGCATATGAAACAGGAAAGGATAAAACTTATGAGTATACAAATACAGCCGGCATATATCGAGGCCTGTGTCGATGCGGTGCAGCCGTTTGGGGATGTTTTAGAAGTTGGATTTGGCTCTGGTTTTTCCCTCCCCCACATTCAATCTTATTTTCCAAAAAGTCACACAATTATAGAAACCGATCAAGAGCAAGTATTAAAGGCTAGGGATTGGATGGGTCGTTATAGCAATATTCATGTCATTGAGGACAATTGGCATAATAGCTTGGATAAGTTAGGATTGTTTGATGCTATTTTTTTTCATGAAGAACCTTTTTTTTCTGAGCATACAGAAGATCGTTTATTTTCATTTTTAGATCATTGTTTATCTGACCATATGAGGCCAGGATCCCGTCTATCCTGTTGTTTACATGATCCCACATCAAAATATCAGGATAGGATTTGGCTGGAAAAAATTTTAGGAAATCCCCACCTTGATTATAAAGAAAGAAAAATCTCTCTGAACCCCTACGGGGCTAACGATTCAATAGAGGGTCTCATTATTACAATTATTAAGAAATAAAACTTGTTGTTTTCTAGCTAATACGCTGAATGCTTATAAGTAACTTTGATTGTTTTTGCTCTTTTTGAAAAGCTAAAAAGAGCCCTTTTTTTATTAGAGTGTCTGCTTGAACTTGGGGTGATAGAAAGGGGTCTTCTTCAAGAGTTTCCAGTAAAACTTTTTCCGTTTGTTGCTGTTGATATAGGTCTGTTCGGTATGAGGGTGCTAAACAATGTAGAATAATGGTGTCTGCGATATTCCAGTTATCAATAACCTCGGTAAACTCTGGGTTTCTTTCTAGCCCTATCACCGGATTAGTAGAAGATAAAATCCGAGGCGTTCCTTCTTGTGATAGATGGATTAAATGATTCATACCGGCATTCAAAAAATACAACTGTTCATTAATAGGATTCAAAAGTAAGGCGCTCAAACCATACGTCAGATGCGCTGGGTCTTCTTGCAAAATCTCATTTAAAAGCTGAGCCATCTGTACAAGATCCAAAGGGGATCTAAGATCTTTGCTATGCAGATGAATTTGTGATCGAATAAGGCCTCTTATATTTGCTGCATAAGCAATCGATTCTCGGCTTGATATCGTTGATTCTGCTAGGATAAATAGAAAAGCCCCATTTGGTAATCTGAAAAGATCAGAATAAAGCCCGAATTGCATGGCAAGCTTATATTTGCCGCAACCAATTTCAATTTGTGAGTTGTCCAAGGGGGGAAGAAAAGATAGGCTTTGAGAGGTTTTTTGGAATGATTCAATCATTTCCTTTGCTAGATCATTGCCTGACTTTTCTTTATCCATTTCGCCAGAATTAAGGTAGGTAGAAATTGCTTGGATGAATTCAGAAATGGTTTGGTAACGTTCGCTTACAGAGATAGCAAGTGCTTTTTCCAGGATCCTTTGTAGCCCTTTAGGAAGAAGAGATGGGTGGATAACGCCGTAACTGAGTTTGCCGGTAATAAGCTCAAAAGCTACGACAGCTAAAGAATAAATGTCTGACGCAAAACAGGCCTGGGATGCATCTTGCTTTTGCTCAGGGCTCATATAATTAAGGGTGCCCATAATCCCTTGTTTTGCAATCGGTTTGCCATGGGTGTTATCTTCATGAAATTGAGCGATTCCAAAGTCAATTACTTTGACTCCACCCTCTTCGGTAATCAAAATGTTCTCAGGTTTTAGATCTCTGTGGATAACTCCATGGGAATGTAGGTGATGCAAGGCATAACCTACCTGTAAAATGATTTCTAGAGCCTTCCTTAAAGAAAGGGATTGTTGCATAATAAACTGGCGCAGAGAAATCCCCCTGATCCATTCCATGGCAATATAGAGCCCCTTTTCCCACTTCCCTTCTCCGTAAAGCTTAACAATATTGGGATGATTGGAAAGACTGATGATATGAGCTTCTTTGAGAAAACGTTCCACTGCTTGTTCATTGGTAATATAATTGGGTGAGAGGATTTTAATTGCCAGTGTATGTTTCGAATGAGGTTCAGATCCTAGATATAGAAAGCTCATCCCCCCTTTGCTAAGCAGGCTGTCGATTTTATATGGGCCTATCTGTGTTGGCATAGGCTCAGGAGGATCTTCTGAGAGCTTAGGAAGGGTGTCTTGTTTGTAGAAAGGGTTTTGGCTCATTTGCGTGCTTTATTCACCTATTTTTAGGATTTTTAATCCTAATACATCACCTAGTTTAATTAGCTCTCCACGAGCTATTCTTTTACCACCGACTGTGACATACACCCCTTGTTCTGGTTTGACCTGGAGGTCTAAGACGTTACCAGGACGTAGTTCAAGAAGTTGATTGAGGGTCATCCGAATTCTATCAACTTCCACAACTAGTTGCATTGGGATATCACGTGATGCAATCAGTTCCTCTAGCTTTCCTTCACTTTGTTGGGGTTCCGACCAGAGATGTTCTGAATCCTCACCAAGTTCTTCATCCAGATCTGTAAATGAACTTTCTGTATTAGAATCTTGTGGCACCGGTTCTTCTTCGGGGGTGATCGGTTCATCAGTCATAGGTTGTAGTTCCTCGTAATAGAATGCATAATCTTGAATTTTAACACTGTGTTTCTTTAGACGGCCTCTTAATATCGGAGTCTCTTCTAGCAGGATGTTCACAGATCCCTTGTGTGTCAGAGGATCATATGAACTATGCTCTAGTAGAATGCAATCCCCCTCTTTAACATTTTTCCACTCCCTAACAGTCAAGGTTGTACTTGCTACTTGTAGTCGTAACTGGATTGACACCTCTTGCGATAATGGTTTCGAAGAAGCCGTAGTGGCTTTTTCTATATAACGGGAGATCATACCACTTTGCATAGAAGAAGAAATGGCCCACTTAGCAAAAACAGTAGTATTCTCTATTGTAATTGCTACATTCATTAAGCAAAAAGGCTCTTTACACGGCTCCATGGATTTAAGTAGCTGTGGGTGTAGGTCTGGATATCTACTCGTTTCTTGTAAAGAGTCGATTGCATGTAATAGCACATATTTATAAAAACCATCACAGAATCTCGTATCGGAAAAAGGTATCTTTGACTCAGGACTTAGAAGAGTTTGAGTTAAAACAACTTTATCTTTCTGTGTCATCATCCAAAACATTTGACCTGGAAACGGGGAGATTGCCAGTTGTTCAATCGTGTTATTGTTTGTCCAAAGATTTTTGATCCCTTCCGCATCGACCCACTCTGGTGGATGAAGCTCGATAGTAAGCCCTGGAATGCCTAATCGCTTAGCTAGTAGCGAAGGAAATGTATCTAAAGGGAACTTGGGTATAGCTCCCCACATTGGGATTTGTCTGGCTGCATTTAAAATATAATGGATATTTTTAATCCAGTGGTCTTCAGGGGTGCTCATTATCTTGTATTACCTTCTTTATCCCGCCCGCTATCTTCATGATCCTGCTGTTTTCGTGAAAACAAGGGTTTTGCAGCAGAGAGTTCTGTATCTATTCTATGTATACTAAATCCAAATTTTCTTTCTTGAAAAAGCTTCATGAATTCTTCGATTCGTACAGATAGTAGTTCAATGGCTTGCGGACCGGCTTTAATGTTAATATTAAATACTTTAGGGGCTGATGTAAATTCTTCAATGGTGATTTCCATATCATGGAATAAACTGGAGTCTAAAAACTCATCTTTGCAATATAGAGTTGTTTGTACGCAGCCTTCGTTGTGTATCAAAATCATCTCTGCTCCGATCTTTTCAAAGATCGCAGCAATTTCTTGTGTGTTGTGGTATGCCTTTGTATCTGCCTCGTTGCAATAGAGATTGATAGGTGTAGGTATAAAGGCATGGGCTCCTATAGGATTTTTTTTGCTCGCATCTTCATCTAAGATATCTTCCTCTAGTAACTCAGCTTCTTTTTCTTGATCTATTGCTAGTGGATCCCAAGCGCTTGCTTCATGTTCTTCTTCTGACTCTATTGGAAGGACTGGTTTTTTCTCTGATTTATTCCGAGCAGATTTTTTCATGAGCTCTTGAAATGAAGACCCTCTCTCTTGATTACCAATTGCCCGGTCTGCTTTAATTTTTAATGTATGCAAATCGCCGATCTTCATTGCTGATCCTTTTGTCTGTCCTGTTGTCCCTGATCCCCTTCATTACTCCCTTCATTGTCAACACCATCTTTGCGTTGAAATAAAGGTTTATCCACCCTTTGAATGGCAGTCTCGAGGCGTTGTACTCGAAAATTATAACTGCCCGATTGAAAAGCTGCCATTAAATCATTTTGTTTGGATTGAAATAGATTCACCGCCTCGGGTGAGCCTATTAATTTAATGTTATACTGTCCAGGAGCTAGGTGGAGGTCTTCTTCGATCACGATTTCAGCGCCGTAGAATACGGAAGAAGAAAAATTAGGTGAGGTGAGGGTGACTGTTGTTTTTCTCTCGCCTTGTGTTTCCTGCAGTACGCTAATTGTTCCTACCATCTTATCAAACATCTCTAACAGAGCAGGGCTCAATGTCGTATAGGCGGGTGCTGTGTTCGCTACAGATGAGGTATCGAGTAGAAAAGGGGTAGGGGTTTGTATATTTCCTTGCATAGCTTGCATAGTTTCTATGTCTTGAGATTGATCAGATTCATCCTTGGTATCTTTATCAGAAAATTCATTTGATGATACCGGTACGCCTGCCATGTCGGTTAAGGAAGATGTGTTTGAAGTATCCGTTACTTTTGATTTATTCAAGGGTAAAGGGGGGGGAGGCGGGGTTTCTGTCATCGATGACTTATTCAAAGCGGCATTTGGAACATCTAAAGGCGGTGGAGCTTCTGCTTCTTGTGAATTTGGAGATGAAGTTATGGCCTCTGAGAGAGGGTCTGTAGAAATAGGTATGTCGGATGTCTTTTTGCTAGCTAACACAGCTCCACTCTTTCCCTTGTCCGCAATTTCTTTTTTTAATGGATCTGTTTTAATGCTGGTCCCAAGGTTAGGCTCTTTGGTTGAAGAGGGCTGTTTATTCGTCGTGGTAGGTGGAGTAGTTTCAGTATTGGTTGTCTCTGAGGTATTTGTCGTTTCATCGGTTTCGTCAGAATCCTGTGTTGTTTGATCCTGCGGTGTTACCGTAGGGGTGAGAGGCGATAGGGAAAGGGGCTGGGAGTAGTCGTTGTTGGAGAGCTCAAAGGGATCTTGATAATCAATAGAGGTCTCTGCTGCAGAGGTTATATTCGTTTGGGCCGGCTGCTGTGGTGGTGACTGTGTGGAGGATGGAGGGGGTGTGGGTGTTGATTTAGGGGGTGATGCCGAGGTGTTAGTTGGCAGATTAATCGGAGCGCTCGTAGCCTGTTCTGCAGATCCTACCGGTGAGTAGGATTTTCCAGTATGTGGGGTGCGATTTCCACTTGTTACACCACCTACTGAGCTAGTTTTGGAAGACGGTGGTTGAACGGAGTAGGGAGAGGGCTCTATCTGAGCATGGTGTGGAAGCTGAGGTTGACCTAGTAGTCCTGCAGCAGCTGCAGCTTCTGCATCAGAGGCGGACTCTTGCGAGTGCTTTTGTTTTTTCTTTTGCTTTTCGTCAGATTCCTCTACGGACTGTACTCGATAAGTTTTTTTAAACTTTTCTTCATCTACTTTAGGGTCTTGTTTTTTAAGAGAGAAATCTTTGGTTTTTTCAGGCGGTTCTACTGGATTTATATCTGCCATAAGGTTCTCCTAACAAAGTCTTTAATCGGTCTTGCGAATCTGTTTACTTTTACGTTTCGAATACATTGAAGATCCCGTCTCATCCATTTCAATTGCTTCTTGTTGCTCCGCAAGAACCTTCATTTCCTTATCCCATTCTTTTTTATGCAGACGCATTTTTTCGACATCTTGCTCTCGTTTGATCATATCTTGCCTAGCATTTTGGACTTGAGTTTCGGCTGCTATAACCCGTTTATTTTGCTCTGCAACCCGATTTTCCTTTTGCTTGAGCTTGATATCGACTTCTTTCATGTAAACTTTCATCTGTTGGATTTTATCACTTGTAGTCCCCTGATCTAGCTCATCTCTAAGCTGTTGCAGTTTGTCATTCCAGTGACTTTTTACTGAGTCTCTATCTTTTTCGACCTCGAGCAGCTTTTCTTGTTCCTTATCTAGAGCTTGTTTTTTTTCTTTGAGGATTTTTTCAGCTTCTTCAAGTTTCCTCTGTTTAATTAGGGTGAGCTGTTCAAGTGGATACTGTGGCTGACTCATACAGAAAACCTCCCCTTATACATAGCTCTGTTCATCTAAACAGAGCTTTTAGCTGAACAAGAGTCTCTTCAAAGGAGCATTCTTCATCGACTTGCTGTTTTAAAAAACGGTTGACTTTTTCAATGTATTTAATCGCAAAATCTGCATTTTTGTCAGAGCCTGGTTTATACTCACCTATACGAATCAATAATTCGTTTTTCTTATAGTTTGCAAGAACTTCTCGTATTTTCCCAATCAGCTGTTGATGTTCTTTGTCGACAATTTGTGTTAGAACCCGGCTAACCGACGATAATACATCAATTGCTGGATAATGGTATTGCCTTGCAAGATCACTAGATAAAATGATATGCCCATCTAAAATTGAGCGCACTTCATCAGCCACAGGCTCATTCATATCATCGCCTGCAACTAAAATGGTATAAAACGCGGTGATCGATCCCACATCGGAATTGCCTGATCTCTCTAGCAGACGAGGTAAGGTAGCAAAAACAGAAGGAGTAAAGCCGGCTCTTGCGGGAGGCTCTCCGGCTGCTAAACCAATTTCTCTAAGAGCACGTGCATAGCGGGTAACTGAATCCATCATGAGGATTACTGTTTTGCCTTGCGCGCGAAAATATTCAGCGATAGCAGTCCCTACATAAGCTGCATTCAGTCGTAGTTGGGCTGCTTGGTCAGACGTCGATACAACAATCACCGAGCGGGCCATTCCTTCAGGCCCTAGATCATTTTCGAGAAATTCCCGAACCTCTCTTCCCCTTTCTCCAATTAATGCAATTACGTTGACATCAGCCTTTGCATTTTTTGCAATCATTCCCAGCAGGGTTGATTTTCCTCCTCCGGCAGCTGCAAAGATTCCCACTCTCTGCCCTCTACCACAGGTCAGGACTCCATCTATACACCGGACCCCAACCGATATCGGCTCATTAATTTTTTGCCTTGTAAGAGGGTCTGGGGGTGGATTAATCACAGAACAAGTTTCAGTAAGCTCCAATGGGTTGTTTTTATTTCCATCAATGGGTTGTCCAAGCCCGTTGAGGACACGTCCGAGAAGTTGCGGGCCTACTTTTATATGCAGAGGCATTCGGGTGGGGATTACTTCTGAAGAAGGGCCTATCCCATTCATTTCCCCAAGAGGGGATAGGAATACCTCATCTCTTGTAAATCCGACGACCTCTGCAATTAAAGGTTCCCCTTCTCGTTTGATTAAGCATACCTCACCCATTTTCACATGAGGAACGACTGCTTTAATGAGCATCCCAACCACTTCTGTGATTCTGCCGTGTACTGTCGTCAGTTCTAGTTCATCGAGATGGGAAATCAGCTGTTCAAAATCGTTTGAAGGGTTCATATGCTCTCTTAGTATAACGTGTGAAGGATTCTCTTATAGCTGTACGTTCATCAATGTTTTAAAGTCTTCGACTACCTTCGATAGCATAACAGAGGTAAAGTCTAGTTGCTGTTGAGCTTGATTCATTTTAACCTGAATCAGAAGCAAGTCTGCAGCACCTAGTTGAGTCCCTTTAGCACTCAACTCTCCAAGGTGCTTTTGAACAGCTTCCATGTCTGCCATTCCACCATTTACGTATCCAAGGAATTTGCCTAACGGTCCACCAGCGGATTTTACAGGAGTTGTTTCAGTCTCAGGGACTCCTAGTTTAGATCCTACCGCTTTTATGTTAGCATGAGCATCTTCGAGTTTGTTGTTTACGATGTACTTTTGCGAGCTTTTAAGTTTTAACGAAGGGTCTTGGATCTGAGAGTGCAAATCATTTAAGGTATTTTGAGTCATCTGAGCTTGAGCTGTAATTGTTGACATGCTAGGTGTAGGCATTCCTGCTTGTGGTCCTTGCCCGTTTAAGCCAAAAGGAGAGATCATTTGAGCTTTTCCAGCACCGGTGTCGGCAGATGATACGTTTTGCATATAAGAGGTAAAGCTTTCAGATGCACTAGCAAAGTTTTTCGAGTTATCAATCGGCCCCAGACTGCCAATTTTTTCGGTTGGATTAACGTCATCAGGAATAGGTTGGATCATATAATATGTCTCGTACAAGGTTGGTTTTTAAGGGTTTTAAGGGATCTTATGGAAAGGATAAGCAAACTCCCATAACCAATTCATAGCATAATTGCGTTTTTTTCGTCATGGAAGTTTGCTTCTGCAACAAGGAAAGAGGCTATTTAAAAAATGGTGAGATCTATTTTGCCTTGGTTGATTGCGACGGCGTTGCGTTTTTCTTTACAAATTTCTCTACAAAATCAATAGCTGTATTTGCAAGTGTTTTGATGTGAGGATCTTTTGCTGTGCGCGCTGATTCTTCGAGGACTTTTTCTCCCGCTTTTACATCAGTTGGATTTAACGACATGGCGATACCAAGAAATGTTTTAGCCATTTCATGGTCGGGATTCTCTTCGAGAATTTCATTAAATATTTTGCAAGCAGCTTTCAATTCCAATTTACAAAGGTGCATGTATCCCATGCCGAGCTTTGCCAGGAGATTATGGGGATCTAAAAGCATTGCAGCTTTAAAGAGTTTTACAGCAGAATCTTCGTCTGCCTGGCTTACTGCAATAAATCCAGCTTCTACCATGAGAATAAAGTCTGCTTTATATTTTTTGATATCCATGTCTTATTCCTATCCTTAAACTAAGGCGTCTATAAAATGTTCTAAAAAAGTTATCACGAGGTCTTTTGATTCCGTACAGCATTGTTACAAACTGACATAACCTGGCTAATTAAGTTGGAGATGGAATCACCAATCTGTGTTACTTGGCTCATAGAAAATTGCAGCAACAGAAATTTACCAGGTGTTGCACTAGAAATGGAGCTTGCAACTGTTCTTACTTGCTGAACAACCGTACTTTGTAGCGCAGCATATGCTTTAATTAGGGTGACAAATGTAATGGTGCAGTAATAAGGAGCTGCATCGATAGGTTTTGACATAAAATGAGGTTCCTTTATTTTTTGGCAGGTATTTTATTAATGACTTTTAAAAGAGATGCGTATCCGTGTAGCAGTACCCCGAATTGATCGAATTCTTTTGAGGAGGCACCTTGACGGATCATATTTTTAATTTCTTGAATCTTTTCTTCCAAATGTTTTATCAGAGCTGGTTTTTTTGAAATATCTGCTTTTATGTCTTTTTCTAAGTCAAATTCAAACAGAGCTTTTTCTTTTTTTTCTAAACCGAACATCGAGGTGCCTCTTAATTAATCATTGTTCATTTATTGCAGATTGTAGTTAATTCTAAATTTTAATCCATCTTTTTCAAGAAAAATAATTGTGGCTTGAATATTCGTGATTGTCATCCCATCTATTGCATCACCTGTACTCAGAACTTTTCCGTTAATTACAACAAACGATTTGTTATTACTTCCTTGAGAGTAGCCCGAGACTAGATAGTTTTGAGAAAGATCAGTCCTAGAAGACTCATGAGAGGTAAATACAACAAATGTTTTTACCTGACGAATTCCTGGCAGACCTTTCAGTGTTGTTACTAACTCTTGAAAATGGGACATATCCTTATCATCAACTCTACCTGCAAGAACCAGTTCTCCTGCGGTAATTTGAAAGGTTACCCCGCTCATCCCTTGTTCAAGTAGAAGCCCTTGAATTTCCAAGTTCAGATTGTTTGCAACAACAACTTGATTTTGCAGTCGATCGAGATAGGGGAAGTTGATATTGAGATATTCTGAAAGACTCTCTGCTTGCTCGATTGTTTCTACATACCCTTTCATAACAAATTTACCAGGCACAGGTGAATGAATCGAGACCATTTGCCAGCTGGGATTTGACAGCAGCAGCGCGTTCATATTTTGCCAGACGTATTCATCGATGACAATATTATCTTCTGTACTGGTGATAAAGGGTAGTCCGCTTAAGGAGTATAACAGTTCTTGTTTATCGATAGAGGTCAGAACATGGCCTAGTAAAAATAGCTTTCCAGTCGATTCATTCCATGTAAATTGAACTTCTGAAAACCTGCCGAGTGCTGCTTGAATTTGATCAGATTCATGTTTGACATGGACTGACACAGGAACGCTTTCAAATAGAGAAAACGTAGATGCTACTAAGCTAAGCAAAACAAGGCAAAACCCTGCTGCTACAATAATATGTTTTTTAGGTATAACCAGTTCTTTCCAGTCTTTTTTGTTATCCTGCTCTAAAGAGAGGCTATCAGAGGCAGCTGCCTCTTGTGTTTGAGAGCTGGCGATAACAGGGGGCGCAGAAATGATTGTTTCATGAGCTTGTTCTCTATCGATCAGAAGAAAGGAGGTGGTACCCATACCTATTAGATCTTGTGAACGAATCTCCCTTTTATCAATGCCTGGTTCTCCATTCACTAAGACCCCATTGCGGCTGCCTAAGTCTTCGATGAATACAAGACCTTCTTCGTCGACGATAATACGTGCATGTTGCCTGGAGACACTTAGGTCGTTAAAGATCAGGTCGCTTAAAGAAGGATCTTTACCTAGAATATAGCTGGAGCTTTTTTCTAGGTTAAACTCTGCACCAGCATTTGGTCCTGAAATGACTTTTAATAACCAACGGGTCATAGAAGGGACGCCGAAAGAGATTGAAGATAGATCGTCCATGTCTTCAAAGTGCAGTGGCTCGCTTGCTTGGTCTAATACTTCTTCTTGCGGCTCTAGTTCTGTAAAACGGAAGAAGGTGCTTCCAATTTGTAGGATATCACCCTCTCTTAACAGAACTGATTCGGTAATAACCTTTCCATTTTGGGTAGCGGGATTGACTGAACTTAAGTTTTCTAAAAGGTAACCTTCTGCTGTCAGCGAGCAGATCACATGTCTTCTTGAAACCATGGGATCTTCAAGTACAATAGATACTTCATCTGGGTCTCTACCTAAAACCCATTCTGAACCTTCTTCAAGGCGTATTGTCACGCCGGCCAACGGGCCCTCTTCTGCTACGAGATATCCTGCCATAAGATGTTAACTGCCCTTACAGTGTTCGTTCTTCTTCTGCCTTTTGATGCCGTTGGACTTCTTGTTGCCAAAGGTCGAGGTAGTTTGTGAAGTCTTCGATTATTTCTTTAAAAGATTTGTAGTTTACGTCATACGGGATGATCCGAGACAGTGTCAAGTGTTTCTCTTCTTTATCGAGTCCGATTGCAGCACCCCCGGTACCAAGTCCCAGGAAGTTGGCTTTCATCAGATAGATAAATAATGATTCTCGATGGACAAGCGGGCATGGACAGATGGAGCTGTGAATAAGAAGTCCTGGATCCAATTCTTGTAGTTCAAGCACCCAATCTTTACTCAAGGTGACCCGGAAAAATCCTCGATCATTTTTTTGACCGAATGATTCCATTTCTAAATCAGATGCTAAATGTTCTAAGTGTTTTTCAATCACTGGGACTTGCCTTGCTAGAGTTACACCGCTCGTTACCACAATTGTTTATCTTTTTCATTGCTAAAATGCAAACAAAATGCAGATTTAAAGATGAAACTAGTATGTTTTTATGTGAAAATGCTTGAAGCAAGGGTTGATGCGGGTGTTTAAGCTATGTTTGGCTTAACAGCGATCAGTTGGATTTAATGTTGCTGTTGTAGTTTCGCCTTTGGAGCTTTTAAGATTTGTGCATGAGCGAACAGGAAAATAGAATCTTACTCGATTGTATTGATATGTGCTCTTCAAGATCCATTGTAAATTCAACTGAATTCGTTTTTTTATTGATGAGTTATCTGCTTGTGTTAGGACCTATTTAGTCCCTTAGGAAATAAATGATCGTTAAAGTTCTATTAGATTTAAGACGGATTAGGATTGAGTCTGTTGAGTAGCAGACACTGCCTGCTGGGCCTCCAAAATCTGCTGCTGCAAGCTGTCCTCTTTGACCAAATGATTGATAAACTGGTTCCATTCTGACATTGTAGAAAGGTCATTCTTAGCTTGCTTAGAAGTAGAGGGCCTTCCGTTTGAGTTGGAATTGCTAATAGGCTCAGAGCTTGGACGGGCAGTCTCGCTTGAGGTTATAGAGAGGCTTCCGTCCGAGATCGAGGCGATGCTGAGTAGTTCAGAGCTTTGATCGAGAGACTCCGTTGGGTGGCAAGAGGTACTGTCAAGGGAGGTTTTAGCCTGTGAGGATAAATCGCTCATACGTTCGGGTATACCTTCATTCGTGGTTGAGCTCGAAGACGGAGTACGGTTGAGGTATTTATTTGTGGCAAGTGCGAGTGTAGTTGGAAAAAACACACCCTGTAAGACGGCGTCTCTACCCCTCGAGAGGACATCCATAAAGGTTGTCTGTTTTGCTACACTAGGGAAGTTGGGGTTTTGTAACCTCGAGTGTTCACTTACTATCCATTCGAGGCCCATGCTATCTCCCTTCCTTGACAAGGCACGGGAATGCTGGCGATCACCTGATGTTGAATCAGGAGGGGTTTGATCCTCTTTGTTTCTTAGATAGCTTATTTCGTTGAATCCCCATCTTAGTATATTAAAACCTACCTTAGCAGGGGCCAGTCCTATTCCTAAAACGAACGGTATAATACAGGGAGCGCGTCTAGTCATGTTTTCGACTGTCTTTGTTACTGAATCCGCCTTCTGTGTTGCTCGAGCAGAATCAGGGTTGTAGGCTGCAGATCGGCTAGCGGCTGTAAAAGATGTGATTAAGCCCAGATTCGCAAGAGCAATAGTTCCAATAGTACTTATAGCAGCGATACCCCAAGCAGAGTGTACTAGGATAGCGCCAAAAGCTAAAGCAGCCGGCACAGCTCCTCCTGAGACAACCCCAGCCGCAATCAAAGCTATTACAGCCAATGAGATCATAGCAACCTTTGCAGCAGATATTCTTATATTACAAGTTGGAGTTTCAGTGACCGGTTCTTTTGTTAAGAGTGAAAAGCTTCGTCCGGATGATGTGGTGGCAGAGTTTCTGCTTCCTGATTGCCTCAAGGAGCCGTTCTCAGATAAGTTGCGACTAGTAGTCAACACTTGTTGAACCATGATATTGTATACTCCTTGCTTATTACCCTTATTTTACAGTGAAATTATTAACGCAGTGTAAATTTAGTTTTTTTTATTTATTTTTTATTTATTTTTAAATAGATGGTTGTTAACGAGATACGTAATTGAGTGATTTTTTTAAAAATCCACATGGCATGTTTTGTTGAGATTTAAGCATCTTAATTATAGAACTTTATGCTTGATTCTGAGGCCGATAGTATCACATTACAATTAAAGTAAAGCCTGCGGCATAACAATTTGCTCGGTCTCAAAACAATAGAGTGGGCTTTAGGAATTTCCGATTCAAAAAGAGCTATCAAGAGATTAATAAAAACTGCATCCTATTTGTTATGAACATTTTATGCTTTTATATAGATTAATCTTAAAAGGAATATTCACCGAATCGGGTCTTTGTTATGCATTCTTCTAATTTAAATGTAGATTTAAATTAAAAATATAACAGTTTATCGATATTTAATTTAAATTTTATATTTTAAATAAAACATTTTTTAATTAATATGACATTATAAGGTAGTTAAAATTAAAGGTTGCCTATTATGGATTTGCGGCAAGAATTCGAAGAATTAAAGCAAAAATTTGCAGATGAGTTTGCTAAAAAAGGTGTATCTGATTTTACCTCTCTCATCGAGGATACGGTAGGGTTATTTGACCATTTTAAGGATGTTTTCGTTAGTACTCAAGATGTGGAAGAAAAAAAAGCATTACTTAATTTTATGAAAGAGGTACAGACATTTTTAAGTGTTCAGAGTCAGGAAATCACAAAAAAAACGGGAGTGACTCAAGCAGATAGAAGAAACGATTCGAATCCAGAATCGGATACTGTAGCCGCGTTAAAGTCTCGTGTGGCAAATGCTTGTAAAGAGATTAGGCAATCTGAATTCGCAAAACCCAAGAAACCAGGATCTAAGTCGGCGTCGGGCGCTAAGCAAACAAAGAGCAAACGACGCGACCGTTGGGTACGTGGCTAATAAATGCCAAGTATTTAAGAGGATCTGATAATCTCGGGTGGTTTTTTTTCCGTAATACACTCTTTATTAATTAGGATTTCTTGGATCGTTGGATCGGAAGGAACATCGAACATTAGATCAAGTAATATCCCTTCTACAATCATCCGAAGAGCTCTGGCTCCTGTGCCCGTTAGTTTGGCTTTTTCTGCCATACATTGAAGAGAGGGTTGTGTGAAAGAGAGTTTCACATTTTCTTCCTCAAACAAGTGTTGATACTGTTTTGTGATCGCGTTTTTTGGTTTGGTTAAAATCTCAACAAGATCTTCTGTCGTTAATTCATTACAGTTGGCGATACTGTTAAAACGCCCAACAAATTCTGGAATCATTCCAAACTCAATGAGATCTTCGGGTTCTACCTTAGATAGTAGGTAATTGGTTTCGTGAATATCGTAGGTTTTTTCTTCTGTGGTATCAAATCCAATTGTTGTCTTACCAAGACGTTTGGCAATCATTTTATCCAAATGTACAAAAGCGCCTCCAACAATAAAAAGGATATTTTCAGTATTTACCTTAATATATTCTTGGTTGGGATGTTTGCGCCCCCCTTTTGGAGGTACATTAGCTACGGTACCTTCTACAATTTTTAGCAGAGCTTGTTGAACCCCTTCACCCGATACGTCACGTGTAATAGAGACATTGCTAGTAGTTTTGCGAAGCTTATCGATTTCATCGATATAGATAATGCCGGTCTCTGCACGAGCGATATCGTAGTCGGCCGCTTGTACAAGGCGTAAGATAATATTTTCAACATCTTCTCCTACATAGCCCGCCTCCGTCAGAGTCGTAGCATCTGCAATCGCAAAAGGGACATCGAGTACCTTGGCTAGGGTTCTGGCCATAAGTGTTTTGCCAGATCCTGTAGGACCCAGTAGCATGACATTAGACTTGCTATACTCGGCAGTGCCTGTTTTATTAATCGCAAGGATTCTTTTGTAGTGGTTGTAAACTGCTACAGAAATCGTTTTTTTCGCTTTTTCCTGTCCTATGACGTATTCATCTAATGCGGCTTTAATTTCCCTTGGCTTCAGGAGTTTGAGCTCATGATGGATAGGTTTTTTTTCGATGATTTCCATGCATAGTTTAACGCATTTATCGCAAATAAAAGAATCAGGTCCTGCAATCAGTTTTTCAACAGCTTCTTCAGGCCTTCCACAAAATGAGCAGCAGGAAGGCTCTTTATTTTTTTTTGTCATACACTCTCTTTATAGGGTGAAAAATTACACCGCTTTATTAGGCTGAACGGCAATCTTATCGATAAGACCATATTGACGTGCCTCTTCGGGGTTCATAAAATAATCTCGTTCTGAGTCTTCTAAGATTTTATCAATCTTATGACCTGTTGAACCAGAAAGAATGGTTGCGCATATTTGTTTGAGCACAAGAATTTCTTTTGCTTGTAAAGCGATATCAGACGAGGTGCCTGTGATCCCACCGCTAGGTTGGTGGATCATGATTCGGCTGTTAGGAAGGGCGAATCTTTTACCTTTGGTACCAGCTGAAAGCAGGAGCGCGCCCATCGAAGCCGCCTGTCCAAGGCAATAAGTATTGATGTCATAACCCATGAATTGCATCGTATCATAAATAGCAAGCCCTGCAGTAATCAGGCCGCCTGGAGAGTTAATATAAATATTAACATCTTTTTTAGGATCTTCTGCCCTTAGAAATAAAAGCTGAGCAATAACAGTATTGGCTACTTGGTCGTTGATTTCTGTTCCGATAAAAATAATCCGGTCTTTTAGTAGACGTGAATAAATGTCCATGGCTCTTTCGCCGCGACCCGTGTCTTCTACAACGTATGGAATGGAATACATGCAGTGCCTTCCTTATTTTTTATGAACGTTCAATTTTTACAGATGATTGGTGACAAACATCATATTGCTTGGTCGGACTAAATAATGCAAGCTCAGCCAAGCAATCGATTTTTTATCCTTTGTAAGAATTTCCGATCACATACTCAGCGGCTTTTTCAAGGACAAGCTTAGACAGAGCTTCTGCATGTTTCACTTCAGAATTGCCGTGGAAGTTGAGCATCTGATCTGGATCCATAAGGATTTCTAGAGGTGTTGTAGCCGCTTTTGGTAAATCCTCTGGCTTGATTGAGATATGTGCATCATCTATGATTTTGCGACATAGGTAAAACATCCTGACGGCTTTATCTGACTGTTGATAGATAGACTGTAGCGTTTTTTTTCTTTCGTCAGCAGCGAGCGATTCCCAGTATTTTTTGAAGTTGGAGTCTTGACCGAGTTGACGCATTCTAAATTGCGCTTCTTTTTCTATCAGGCTAGGAGGCAGATCAAAAGGGTATTGCGCCAGTAGGAATTCATTGACTTGATTGTGTACTTTTTCTTTTACGTGCTCATTGGCTTGTTTATTTAGAAGTTGCTCGATAGAAGAGTTCAGTTCTTCTTCCGATGATACCCCTAATTTTTGAATAAATTCTTCATTAAGCTCTGGTAACGTGCACTGTTCAATTGCTTTGATTTTTAAGCGCACTTTTTGTTCTTTGAAGTTTTCTTTATCCTTTGAGTCTGCATCAGGAACACTGATCCCTTCTACTTCATCATGCAGGTGTTTGCCGATAACTAAATCCTGCATCCACTGGGCCATATATTTAGAGTCTACTTCAAAACGGGTATTAGAAAATACTTTCGTATGAGGGTCTTGTTCGATTGCATGCATATCGAGCAGAATAAAATCACCTTTTTGAATAGCTCTATCTGCCATAGTATGCCAATTAGCAAAGAAAAAGCGGATTTGTCGGATCGTTTCAGCAATTTTTTCCTCATTTACTAAAGGGCGCTCAATTGGAGTTGGGTGAAATAGTTGGGGATCTACTTTAGGGATAGTCGGCTCTGTTTCAAAACGTAAGACTAGATGAGCTTCTTGATCTGAATGTGTTTTCATGTCGTAGCTAACCCGTGTCTCTCTGCTGAGTAAAGGGATTTTCGCAAGTTTCTCACATTCTTGAAAACAAAGGTCTGCAATCGCATCTTTCCATTTTTGAGCCAGTTCTTTAGAAAAGTTTTTTACAATCAAAGCATCTGGAGCTTTTCCCTTACGAAATCCTGGTAGAGTAACCTCTTTAGCAATTGTTTTAATCGCTTTGGTTTTAGCAAGAGCAATAAGAGAGGGTTTTGCTTGGACTTCAAATTCTATATGGCAACCAGGCTTATGATGGATGGTGAATTGAACTAGATCGTTGCTCAGTTCTTGAGGTGCTACTGTTGTTGCTTGTTCCATGATATGCTCCTTGAAATGCTTGAGAATTAGTATTTGAGATCATAGCGGGTAATGAGGCTCGAACTCATGACCCTCACGTTGGCAACGTGATGCTCTACCACTGAGCTACACCCGCGGATAACAAAACGAAGAGAATACTAATTTGTTTCGATTTTTTTCACCAAGTTTTTTTATTTTTTTCTTCTATTGAGTGAATCAAAAAAAGAAATGACTAATTGGTTTTCTCTTGCGAACGGATCTTAAAAGATGTAAAAAGCATTTATTAGTTTAGGTCAGCGCCTTCAAATGTAGACGCACATAGAAGATTTAGAAATACCAGAACCCTAGCGGCAGCAATATGTTAAATTTTCGTAAGTTAAAACAGGACTTCTCTTCAACAATTGTTAAAGAGGGTAAGGATCTTTTTGATAAACAAAAAGTTGTCTCCGCCAAGCTTGTTCACCTAGATGGAAAAACGATGCGGCTTAGCGCTAGAGTCCTTGGGCAGTATGATAATTGTTATGAAAGTGAAATCGAAATAGATCGAGGGGAGTGTGAAACGATCGACTCTGACTGTGATTGCCCCTATAATTATGATTGTCAACATTTGGCTGCCGTCCTTTTTTACTTAGAAGAAAATATAGATAAAATTTTAGTTGAGTACTCAAAAGCTACAGACCTTGATGAGGTAGCTGAAAAGAATGATATCGATGAACAGGTACAAATTGAGCTTATTGAAAAACTAAAGGCTGCAGAAACAAAAGAAGTTCACCGTCAAGAAGGGCTCTATCAAAAGCAGGTATTACAAGAGTACGTGGCGTCAGCTCAACTTCTAGCTATCTCTCCATTTTTCCGGGCTAAAGAAGAGCTTGTTATTGACAAGGCAGAGATTAATTTAATTTTTACTCTCCAGCCCGCGCAAGCAGAAGTCCAGATGGCCTTGCGCCTACCTTCTCGCTCGAAGCCGTTACATATTCCTAACTTAAAAATATTTTTAGATTCTGTTCGATACCAAGAACCGATCTTTATGAGTAGTAAAAAGTACGCTTTTTCAATCGATTCATTTGATCCATCCCAACAAGAGATTGTTCGGTTTCTTATCGATCATGTTCGTTTTCACGAAACGAATACCTCAGACAAATTCTTACGACTGGGCTATATAGATATAGAGGTGGTTGGTATGATAGCTGCTAGACTTTGTGAAAGGGCAAGCTCTCAGATGGCTCATCAAAATTATTCTTATCAAGAGGATGATTTTCCTGTACTACCTGGGCTTTTTGATACCAGTCTTGAGACGCCTGTTAAATTCTCTTTATCCCCAGCTGTCTTGCGCTTTGATTTAGAATACATTCCCCCTCCGACATCAAAGATTTTGATTAACCCTTTGGTTGTAGTTGAAGAGCGTGCGGTCACATTAGAAGAAGTGAGATTCTTTGAGTGCGCCAAGCCTGGGATGTATTACAAAGGGGCGTATTACCGCTTTGTTCCATCTATTACTCGTCTGCATTTAAAGAATCTTAAGTCTATTCGCGATATGACTATTCCAGAGCCTTTATTTGGCACCCTTGTTGAAAATTCATTGCCGGCTCTTCGTGCTTATGTAGAGGTCTCTAATCACCAGGCAATAGATGATTTTATTACAATCCCTTTTGCTGGATCTGTCAGCGCTGTCTGTGATTTAACTTTTCTTAATGGAGAGCTTGATGCTGTGGTATCCTTTATCTATGAGGGTATCAAGATTCCGGGGATTGCATCACAGCTCAACCCCGATCATATCAATACCTTTATTGGTTCGGACGGTATTTTAGCTAGAAATCTCGTTGAAGAAAGAAAGATTTTAGAAGATCTTTTTCAAGATTTTCTTTTTATATCTGACACTGGTGTTTTTGTTTCTAAGTCAGAAAAAAAGATCGTTGAATTTATGACAGATACGATTCCTCGCAATCAACATCGAGTTCAGTTTAATTGTCCTCAAAATTTATTAGATCAATTCATTTATGATCAAAGTGAATTTACTTTATTTTTGCAGCATACAGATAAAATTGATACATATCAGATCGATCTAAAAGTTCAGGGAGCCCTTAAAGGGGTCCGATTAGATACTTTATGGGAGTGTATGTCTACACGCAAGTCATTCATTGAATTGGATGCTGGTAAATCAAAAGGGAAAAAAGGAACGGAGCCAGGTAAAATTTCCAAAATCCTTGTTTTGGACCTCGATAGAATTGCAGGTGTCATCAAAATGTTTGATGAACTTGGCATAGAGGTTTTAGAAAATCATCAGTTGATCCGTCCGTTATGGAGTCTTGCCAATATTGATGAATCTCAGTTTGCAGGCTTACCTGTTTCTTTTAAAATGGAGCCTCAGCTAGTCGAAATCCGCAAACAGATGCTCGGAGAGACGAGTTTTGAATTTTCTGCTGTTCCTAAGTCGATTAAAGCAACATTGCGTTCTTATCAGATCGATGGGGTTCATTGGATTGAAAGATTACGTACGATGTATTTGAATGGAATTCTTGCCGATGACATGGGTCTTGGAAAAACCCTCCAAGCCATTGTAGCTATCTCACAGCATGCGAAAAAGAAGACAGGTCCTTCTTTGATTGTCTGTCCTACATCTCTTCTATATAACTGGAAAGAAGAATGCCACAAGTTTAATCCTGGTCTTAAGGCTGTTGTCATTGATGGGGTACCTGGACAACGTAAAAAAATGATAGAGGCAGTTAAAGAGTATGATGTGGTTATTACTTCTTATACACTCCTTCAGAAAGATATCGAAAGCTACCGCCTTTCTAGCTTTGCTTATGTTATTTTAGACGAAGCGCAGAACATTAAAAATCGTGGCACACGCAATGCTAAATCTGTTAAGCAGATTCAAGCGGAGCATCGTTTGATTTTATCGGGTACCCCTATTGAAAATTCTTTGGATGAGCTTTGGAGTTTATTTGATTTCTTGATGCCTGGATTTTTAAGTACTTATGAAAGGTTTATGGAACGATATATTAGAGTATCTGGAGACGAACTAAAAAATAATCTAGAGTACCTACGTAAAAAGGTCTCTCCCTTCATTCTTCGTCGTATGAAAACAGATGTGCTCGATGATCTGCCTCCTATCCTTGAGCTGCTTTACCATTGCCAGCTTTCCTCTGTCCAGCAAGAATTATACACATCTTATGCCCAGACGGCTAGAGACGAACTTGTCAAACTTGTCGAAAGGGATGGATTCGATCGGGTGCAGATTCATGTACTTGCGACACTGACTAGACTCAAACAGATTTGCTGCCACCCTGCTATTTTTGCTAAGGAAAAGGCAGAACCTGGAGATTCGGCAAAATATGATATGCTTTTAGATCTGGTACAAACTTTAGTAGAAGGTAAGCATAAAATAGTTATCTTCTCGCAGTATACTAAGATGCTGCAGATCATGAGAAATGATTTCTCTCAAAAGGCAATTAAATTTTCTTATTTAGATGGTTCAAGTAAGAACCGGATGGAAGTTGTTAATGAGTTCAACCAAGATCCTTCCATTTCTGTTTTCTTAGTCTCTTTAAAAGCTGGTGGCACAGGACTTAATTTAGTCAGTGCTGATACTGTGATCCATTATGATATGTGGTGGAATCCAGCTGTTGAGAGCCAGGCAACCGACCGGGTGCATAGAATGGGTCAGAAGAATAACGTCTCTTCATATAAACTCATTACCCTTGGGACAATTGAAGAGAAGATCGCTGAGATGCAAAAGCAGAAAAAAGGATTAGTCAAGAAAGTGGTAAGCTGCGATGATGAAGCTATTGCCAAGCTGACTTGGGAAGATGTACTTGAATTGCTTAAGACTTAAAAGGATTTTATGACAAACAGCTATCCATCACTTTTACAGGAATTCTTACGTAAAGCCAGTCGTTCTTTTCTTTCGAAAGCAGGACAAATGTCTGGTTTATTTTCTAACGATATAGGAATTGACTTAGGAACCGCTAATACCCTTGTTTTTGTTCGCGGCAAAGGAATTGTTTTAGCTGAGCCCTCAGTTGTTGCCGTTGATTCAGAGACTCAAGAGGTGATTGCCGTGGGTCATAAAGCAAAAGCGATGCTTGGAAAAACACCCCGTAAAATTCATGCTGTCCGTCCCATGAAAGATGGTGTGATCGCTGATTTTGAAATTGCTGAGGGGATGTTAAAAGTCCTTATTAAAAGGGTGACTCCTGGTAGAAGTCTAATCAGACCGAAGATCTTAATTGCTGTTCCTTCTGGAATTACTGGCGTTGAAAAGCGTGCAGTTGAGGATTCTGCTTTAAGAGCGGGCGCTCAAGAGGTGATTTTGATTGAAGAGCCTATGGCCGCAGCTATTGGTGTAGATTTGCCTGTGCATGAGCCTGCAGCGAATATGATTATTGATATTGGCGGAGGCACGACCGAGATTGCCATTATTTCTTTAGGGGGTATTGTAGAAGCCCGCTCCCTTCGTATTGCAGGGGATGAGTTTGATGAGTGTATCATTAACTATATGAGAAGAACTTATAATCTTATGATTGGCCCTAGAACGGCTGAAGAGATTAAAATGAGTATTGGTTCTGCTTATGCATTAGGTGATAACGAGCTGGAAATGGAGGTTCGTGGTAGGGATCAGGTTGCAGGTCTACCCATTACTAAAAGGATCAACTCTGTCGAGATTCGGGAGTGTCTAGCAGAGCCTATTCAGCAGATTATCGAATGTGTTAAGGTCACTTTAGAAAAGTGTCCTCCAGAACTGGCAGCAGATCTTGTAGAAAGGGGTCTTGTGCTTGCTGGAGGAGGAGCTATGATCAAAGGTCTTGATAAAGCTTTGATTAAAGAGACAGGATTGCCTGTTATAGTAGCCCCTAATCCCTTGCTTGCGGTGTGTCTTGGTACAGGTAAAGCTTTGGAATACTTAGATAAATTCAAAAAACGTAAGTCGATGATCTCTTAACCCTTTCTAATTACCTATTCGTTTATCGATAAAAAGCCACTACCTATTTTTGTAGATCGGCTCTTTTCTTTTATATTAACTCTAGAGTCTTCAAAGTTTTTTGCAGTATATGAATTCAAATTGAATTTTTCTGTTGGAATCTAAATCAAGAAATAGTTTGATCCGTACTTTTTTTAAAATTCTTGTTGATTATGAATGCTTTTAGTATTTTAATGCACCGCTTTCCTACTGTATAGGAAAGGGCCAGCACATATAGATATCGGGCATTGGGGATCGGACAAAGTCAGGCTGAGCAACGGATCCTTAACTGCTACATTGATCAATCTGTTATCACCTGCAAATCACAGATCGAATGGGCTATAGAAAAACAACATATGTGGAGTGGAAGGGGATTGTTAAATCGTACGATTCTCTTGAGACGTATTTTATAAGAGCTACCCGGGGCTAGAGTGATTTCTGGTGCTGCAAGGATTTGCAAATTAGAGCGAGATAAATGACATCCTGGATTACTCTGTGAGCCTATCCAGAGGGTATGCCCATCTTCGAATAATCCTTTTCTTTCTCCGATTTCTGGTAGATTGAGGAGAAAACTGATTCCCTGGCCTGAAGGACTCAGTGTAACAAATGTTTCTATTTTGCAGTTGCCAGAGAAGCCATGTTTGGAAACCATCAGGTTAACCCATTCTGTCATATCAGCGGTTCTTGTAAGAGCTATATGTTTGGCTTGTAGAATACTTGCTTGGAACTCCCAGTCTGATTTATTGGTAATTTCAAGAGGGGCTGATAATGTCCATAAACCCTTACCTTCAATGTAATTTTCGATGTCAAAAAGCAAGTCTTGCATGTTTGCATAACGGGCTTTGGCGTCCGGAGCTAAACATTTGATAGCAATACGAGAGAGCTCGAAGGGAATATCTCGATAAGGGGACTTAATGTGTGGTTCTATCAACTCTTCTGTCCGTAGTTGTGGTTTGATTTTTTTGTGAGATGTCCGGTGAAAGGGTAGTCGCAGGGTCCGTAGTTGATAGAGAATTAGGCCTAGGGCATAGATGTCGGAGGCAGGGGTTGCAGGCTCTCCAAATACCCTCTCTGGTGCTATGTAGGCTAATGTGCCCGGGATTTTACCTGGTCTAGTAAGATCGATGCATTCTATGGATGAAAAATGCTCTTGCATATCGTCACCTATGGGATTGCTCACAAAATCAGCCAGTCCCCAATCTAAAATAAAGGTCTCACCAAATTTCCCTACCATGATGTTTTCAGGTTTAATATCTCTATGGAGTACTCCTCTGCTATGACAGTAGGCGATGGCCTGAGAGATATTTAAAAGGTTCACCTATGAAATAGATCCTAAGTCCAGGTCACCGTCTGACCCAACATCTACAGCCTTCCATATTTAGTCTTGTTCGGTTGCTAGTTGTTTCTTGAACTTGGCAGGGTGGACGATAGGGTGGTTTGAGGTATACGTGTTCTGGTTAGGCTTCCTAATATGGTTATCTACCTCTTTCTAATGAATTATTTGATCAAAGGGAGAGGATTTACCGATGTTTTTTGATTTCGAACCCGTATGATGTTTTGAACCATTGGCTAGACTATTTGTGATGTTAAAATTTAGTTTTAATGTCTAATACTACTTATTTTAATTTTAAAAATATTAATAATTTCTTAATATTTTTAGTTTAAAATATGCAGTAAGTTAATCAATGGAATGATTTATGAATTTTTTAAAAAAAGCATTAAATAACCAACTATTCCGACCATCCTTAAGGATGGCTGCTATTCCTTCTACAACGCCGAGGATAGGGAAGGTAAGTCGTTTAGAATTATCTTCAATAGGCAGATTCTTTTCATCCATCTACAACACCAAACCTTTATTATCTCAAAGCTGGTTTGCCAACGTTTTATCGAACCCTAAGATCAAAGGTATTTTTAGTTTTTTCTCTTCACCAAATGGTAGAAGGATTGGTGATGAGGAAAAAAGACGTTGGTTGATGTTAATAGAAGAAGGCCATTTGCTAAACTTTGCCAATGTTCCTGCCGAATTAAAAGCAGATAAAAAGTTTATTATTAAGGTTCTATCTAGGGTTGATGGATGGGATGTTGTACGTGTTGTTGCCAAGGCTTCTGCCGTATTACAAGCAGATGAAGAATTTATGCGTCTGGCTATAGCTCGAAACGGTGAGACTATTATCTATGCCTCTATCGGATTAAAAGCAGATAAAGGTTTTATCCTTTGGGCTCTGTCTCAGGTTAATGGGCGTATGGTTAAGCATGTTCTTGACCAGGCTTCTCTAGAATTACGAAGAGATGAAGAGGTTGTGCATCTGGCTATAGGTCGATATGGCCTGGCTATCAAGGCTGCCTCATCGAACTTACAAACACATCCAAAGTACTTATTAGAGGCAGGATTGCAAATTGCCAAAGCAAACCCATCCCTACTTATACATTATATCGCAGAGATGGGTCTTGCTGGTCATATGGTCTGTTGTATACAAAAGCTCTCTGTAGAAGAAGAGGCCTTGCATCAACAGATTTGTCAAAAGATCACAGAATATAGGAATCCAGAGATAGGACGGTCTGTATTATTTAGATACAGCCAGAGTCTTATAGATCCTAACTTTGTAAGGACCTATAAGGAGTTAACCTGTAAAAATCCTAAGGGTCAGAATTTAGTACACACACTTTTACCAGCGATTTATCCAGCAAGTTGGCTTTTGGCATCTGGATCACTTGAAGCTGATACACTCAATGCAAAAAAAATCCTAAGGGAATGTTTTCATGGGGGCAATCGAGATCGATTTAGAAAGATACAGTATTCCCTTAACCAAGATTTCCTTTTAGCCTGCAGGGCATTAGAAAGCCTTCGAGATAAAAAGTTAGCAACACCTCAAGAGACTCTTTCTTTGTTAGCCAAGACTTGCCAGGATAATCACTCGGAAACCCTAGAGAATGCTCTTTCAGCTCTTACTAACGCCTGCGATCTTGCGTTCGTGTTTGAGGGCCTATACAAACATCTCTTTTTAGAAGGGATTCTTTTACAAGACAGTCTCTCGGCAGAAAGTATAAATATTGTTATTTCTAAAATTATAAGGCAGATCTTACCAGGTGTCCTTGATATGCCTGAAGAAGAATTTAGATCTAAGTATGCAGCTACATTTGGATCGATGACGGTCCCAAATGCGCTACTGACTTATGCCATCGGGTTGCGCAAATACCCAGAGGCCCAGGATGATCTCAAGCGGTTTATAAGGAATGTGCTAGAAGGAGACCAGTACGCAATAAAGGCTATTTATAACACAGAAAAAAACCCTACTTTGCAAACGATACAACAAAATGCTAAGGGGGTTGTAGATCGATGGAAAGAGATTCTAACACCGTTAAAGCAGAATGGCTATATATGTGATGAAATAGATAGCCCGCTTATTCGATTTGATGCAATGACGGCAGGGCCACGCAGTTGTCTTAGTGTGGATAGTGAGTTTAAAAATAAACTGGCCTTACTTTCCGCCTCGGAGGATGGGGATGTTCATATATTGCGTGTGAGAGATCTTTCAGGAAAAATCATCGCTAGAGCCCTTTTACGTTTGGCTTTAGACGATCAAGAACAGCCATTATTGATTCTAGAGGGTGTATATTCCCATCAAGATAAGAGAGATATTGATCTGATTCTAGAGGAAATGGCAATCAAGAAAGCTAATGAGGTTGGAATCCCCCTTATTACATTCCCTGTTATGACGAAAAATAAATTTTATCATGAGCAGTTTAAGTATGCCGCTCAGACCTTTATCTTACTAGGTGGACGATGTGAGTGGACTTATAGCGACACGGGACATGGGATGCAACATAAGGAATCTGCTCCAATAAAAATTGCAAGAAAGCTAGGGCGATATACGCCTGAGATCTGCTAAACCTTGTGGGACGGTATGCCTTGAGCTACCTTGATTTAGAAAGGAGATTAGTTAATGCAAAGGTTGCGAACAGGGTAGAGATGGAACTAAAAGAATATATTTCTCCGATATCACAAGAATCTTTTGTAACAACATGAACTTTTTATTTTATAAAGTCTAAGATAGATTGTTGGGGCTTAGGACTACCTGTAATACGGAGGTTATTTTTACCTACTTACAAAAGCAGTCCTTTGTTATCTGGAAGTTTGTTTTCGAGCGCTTAATTGAATTCTTGGGTAACACGTCCTTTTAGTGCTTTCTGTTTATCGAATCGAGGGATAAAAAAGGGTGCAATATTTGGGTCTGCGATGAATGCCATTGCAAATGCAAATAAGCGCAAGATAGTAGCAGGATTATATCGCGACTTTTATAACGAACTGGTAAAT
>CAMCLJ010000004.1 GCA_945875745.1 Chlamydia trachomatis | reverse complement strand
TCGTATTAACACAAGTCGTTCTTGTAAGTATGGATGCGCGTTGATCCCTTCCAAAACGTTCATTAACTGCCAAACTTTTTCCAATATTTCAGGCCGAAAACCCGTTTGGTTAGATTCTCTGATAAGCAGATCTTTAAAAATTTTTATGTGGTTCTTCCCAAGTTTTCTGGAGGAGTGATTTTGGAACAATAAGGTTCCATCTGCCGATAAGCTGATTTGGTTCTTTATTATGACGATCTAACACCTTGGTTGAATGGACAGAGATCCCTGAGAAAATGGAAGCAAAGTTAACAGGACATTATTTTCTCCGAACTAATATACTTGACGGCGGAGCCAAAGAGTTATGGACACTCTACAATACGCTTAGAGGGATAGAAGATATCTTCAAGTTTATGAAGTCCTCTCTTGGATTGCGACCCGTGTATCACCAAAAAGAAGGTAGAGTTGATGGGCATCTCTGGATCACAATTCTAGCTTACCATCTCATTCAGAATTGCCTTTACCAGCTAGGTAAACAGGGCATTACACATCAATGGACAACAGTGCTTACTCAGATATCGAGTCGTGTACGCGTTACTATGAAAGCTAAAATGCAAGAAGGAAAGATACTCTACCATAGAAGCACGACAAAAGCAGAAGAACATCAGGGGCAAATTTATAAGGCTCTAGGTCTATCAGGTCAGATTTCAAAGACAAAAAAAACGATTATCTGATTTCAAGTTGTAGTGTCGAATCAGGCTAACTTGATTGCGCTCCCCATATTGCGGGCCAGTGAACTGGGGCTAGTGTTATTTCTCCACGTCCCACAGAAGTGACAATCTGCTGCGTGGCGTTGAGAATATCAGCAGGGTTTTGAATTAGAGGCAAATCAATGTGTATACGAGATTCTTTTTTCGGAGGAAGAATGCGATCGAGTATGATCTTTATCGCCTGGATATTGCCGTTTCGATAGATTTATTTTCGTTAGTTGGAAAATAGCTTTTAAGCGATGTAGCAGGCACGGCTCTTTCTAGAAGCAGCGTTCCCTTATCTTCAGCAAGCACCTTCACTACACCATATCCTGCAAAGCACTTGAGCGCAAAAGCTTCTCGATTTAGTGCCTCATGATCAAGTCCCAATTTTAAAATGATAGGGTTATTGCCTTGCAATCCTGACAACACATAGTTGCAAGTAAGATTTGTAACTTCTTTTAAATCACGTAAATCCAGCCTTGAAGATATTGCCGTAACACGCTCTGGCAGTTCGGCAAGCCACACTTTGCCTTTTTCTCTGTAAATGCAGATGATGTTTGAGTGGAAGGTGGTCATAGACTCTCCTTCACAATAATATCGTAAGGGGCTGCCAGCTTATATTTTCTGGCTTTGTTAGAGGCGTCTACTATTTCTAAAAAACCACCTTCAACCCACTTTTTGCAAAGCGCGGCATTCGTTCTAGGCTGGAAGCCAAATAGATCGCCTATTTGCTTGGCTGTAACAACATCATATCCTTTAAATAATTCCAAGGCTTTGCGCTGTTTCGGATCTAAGGTGCGCAAAACTTGCGAATGATCTTTTTCGCCTTTCTCATTACTTGCAATCATTTGTGCAACAACTTTTTCAAAAGCAAAAGCCATCCCTTCCGTAAAATATTCCACCCAAGGGGTTATATCGCTTTCCGCCCTTCCAAAATAATAATTGTGAGATGGACCAATGCTGATGGCGCGATAATAACCAAGCAAATTTTTAGCGTAGTATTCTTCAAGAGAATACAGTCCTTTTAAATCATACCCACCAAGGTGCAAGATTAGCGTCGTCAGTAACCGGCTCGTTCGCCCATTACCGTCATAATAGGGGTGAATTGTTGCAAACTGATAATGAGCAATCCCTGCGACAATCGGGCACGGTATCTCTTCATTTGCTTTGATCCATGACACTAAGTTGCGCATAAGCCCAGGTACATCTTTTGCTTCCGCAGGCATATAAACTATTGTTCCTGTGCCGCTGTCTTTGATAACATTTTGTCCATCTCGGTAAGGCGTTGGTTTAATACGCGTTCTTCCATCGCTCATCACCAGGGCATGCAAGGTCTGGATGATTTTTTCGGTAACAGGATGGTTTTGTGACGCATATTGTTCAAGCTGAACAAGTGCAGCATAATAGCCTTTTACTTCATGCTCATCACGTTCTCTACCGGGGAAATGACCTTGAAGCTGAATGACCTCTTTGATCTCATCGGGCTTAAGGTGATTGCCTTCTATCATGGTTGAATAGTGCGTTGTGTATAGTTTAGCCGTCTCACGCAGCGAGGCAAGTACTGTAGGATTAACCGGCAGTAATGCGACCTTTTCCTTCGCAGCCTCAATTCTCATAAGGCTTTTCGCAATGCCAGGTGTTATAGTATAGATGGGTTTAAAATTTGTCGGCATTATGTAAGCTCAATATAAGTCTCTCTTGTATTATTAATTATGCCGATAAATAGCGTATAAGTCAAGCATAACATGCCGATAATAGTAACGAAATGATCTGTCATGCCCGTAAGGTTGCATATAGCGTAACTTTAGGAGAATGATAACATCATTAAATATTTTGAAACCGTTGATTTTATACTCTCTAAGTACGCCTCTATAATCCCTGCAGAGAGTGAAAACATAACCATACCACCCCAGTTTGGAGTTGGTTAGGTTACGGTAAACTGATCTCCATATGAATTTCCTGACTTCCCTTTCTGGAACTTTCTCTGTTTTATCAGGCACTGTATTGCTCGAATATTTGAGGGGGACCCAATTGGCTGGGAAGCGATTTTTAGTATATATTTTTTCTTTTCTCTGCCAAAGTATTGAGTTTTAGAGGTCCCTTTAGCTACTTCAAGGTTCATTATGAAAAAAGATACGGTGGATAACTCACCTCAACGCAAGTTATCTAAGATTGCGATTTTCAAGGGCAAGCAAATCCGAAAAGCTATTCACTAGGATGAATGGTATTTTTCGATTGTCGATATTATCTTACGGACACCGGAAATACAGAAACCATTTTTCGAATTATTCAATCGATTCCATCCCCAAAGCCAAACCTTTCAAACGGTGGTTAGCAAAGGTGGGCTATGAGCGCATTCAAGAGATCGAAGATCCCGAATTAGCTGCAAAACGAAGTCGGGCGATCTATAAAGCTAAAGGCTATCCAGAAAATTGGATTGAGAATACGAATAACAAAAATTTTTATCGAATGGTATATTTGCGGCGCTGCTATTCCTATTCCATCACATGCATCCATGGTTTCAACCAGTTTAGTGACATCGTCGGTGACATTGGCGACAAGATCGCCTATTTTGCGCAAAATGGGGTTGCCGTAATAAGCAAGAGGTAAAAGTCGGAGTTGGTTTGTGGTGATCAAATTAGGTACATGTTCTTCAGATAACCGACCACTGCGGTACAACCACTTTCCTTTGCTCTTTTCCCACTGGTTTGTGAGGGAGGACTTCACCTTGATAAAGGGCTCTAACTCATAAAGTTGCTTCATTCCCTTAAGAAATTGGTTCGAGAATGCTCCGGTGCTGGGCATTTTACCGGACAAAGTCTCTATAAAGAGGATTTGTCCTCTTTTTTATTTAGTATTGAAATGTATGAGTTCAGTCTGCGACTTTAAATGATACTATCTTCTCATCGATCATTAATTTAATCGAAACCTTATCAGTCTTTATTTTTTAAAGTTATTTTATTTGGATCTACCTTGTTAATAAGGGAGAGCTGCGCGTGGTGGTCAGATAAGGCTTGTAGAGGGTCTTGAATGTCATTCATAGGGATTGTTGTCGTATAAAGAAAGAACTTTGTACCCATCTGACTATTTGGTTTTCCTGATTTAAACAGCAGAGAATAATCGAGGATTTCAGGGGAGGGCTGGAATAACCTTAAATTAAAATGTGCTGGCCACCATATTGGAGTCAGGTCTAAAGCAGTTCTATTTGCTAAACAAGGGATCTGGTGGCACTTATTGTAGGGATTAATAAAGTGCTCTTTTAGCAGGCGTTCTGCAGGCTCTAAAGAATTGTAAGGGATATTTAGATCGCCACATAAAAGGACGGGACAGTCTGTGTTTTTTTCTTTTATTAGCCCAAGAATTTGCTCTAGCTGCTTTTTTCGATATGAGGGGCTTGGACCTGTATTAAAAGCGGCTAGGTGTGAGGTGTAGATATGCGCTATATCCTGATTGTTTTCTTTTAGAGTAAAAGAAAATACTCCCCGCTTCATATAATCTTGCGAATCGGTAAACGGATGGTAGGAGGGATTGCTGATAGGGTATTTGCTAGCTACAAAAAGACCGCTACCGAGCCCCAGACTCGATGGGCTCAGCCCAAAGTTTCTAGGGCCAATACTTAGATAAAAATGCGTGTATCTCTCTTTTAGCCCCTCATAAAGAAGTAGTGCTGACTTTTCTTCAAAAACCTCTTGTAAACAGACGATATCTGGATCTAGCTGCGCTATTCTAGAAGTTACCTTCTCGATACGTAAGGACCAAGGTAAAACACCTCCAAATAGAATCGGCAGCTTGCCAGGTAAAAAACAGACATTCCAGTTCAGCAGTGTGAGCCCCTTGTCTTCGTTTATCGTTTTTGGATAGGCCTTTCCTTTTTTATAATCGTAGGGGGTTTGATCGTGACTTGCTAATACAATTTGCAGCTCATCAATTTTTCTTTTATAGACAAGAGGAAAATCATAGCTATTGATGCTGCTTGCCAGCTGATAAACCCGGTTCCATTCTGCCAAACTTATAGGAGCCTTGGCAGAGAGGTTTTCTAAAAAGCTCAGAAAGGTAAGTGAAATTTTTGGGGTGTGGGTTAGCCTTTCAATGACATGGTGTTGAACTTTACCGAATCCCTCTTCGGCTTTTAAGATGCTTTGCTCAGATGCCTGAATAATCGGTAAGCTTTTAAGGGTAATGAGCCTTTCTAAAAGCATTTGACCGATTCGGTCCCATGCATCGATGGTATTGGAGTAGTCTCTATCCTGATTAGATAAGAAAAGCTCTAACTGATGATCAAAGGCGCTGATTGTCTCATCGACATAAGCGCCTACTTTTTCTGGGGTATCTGGAAAAGAGTGGATCAGGGAGGTAGAGAGGGTCTTGAGCGTGTCTTCGGTCTTTTGGGTATATAAAATAAGACCAAATAGGCTTAACACAGCAGCTACAGAAAAAAAGAATTTACCTCTGACTTGCATACTTGGGGGCCCCCTCAGCCTTGCCGATATCCGTTTTTTTGGACAATACGTAGCAAGCCTCTTTTTTGGCTAGGGGGTTTTAAAAAAATGGGATTTCTTTACTTAATCTCTCTTCTCTTAAAGTCGTAGCTACCCCAATCTTCTAGCGGCCGTAGCTTGCTTTAAAGCGGTAGCTGCCCCAATCTTCTAGAGGCCATAGCTCGCTATAGGCATTTACAAATCCTTCTCCCTGATGGATAGGATCCGTGTATCTAGGTAGAAGATCATCCTCGTAAAAAGCTTCAGGATGATCGTTTTGTCTTTGCTCCCGAACCTCTTCATCTGCAAGCTCCATAACGACCTGATGTTTAAGAATCACTCCGTCATCTGGATCGTTTTTAAGCTCAATCTTCCATTTATATGGAGTTGTCAATAGACGACTTCTATCCTTTAGCCCGAGATGTAGTTTAGCTAAAAGAGGGGCTAGCCCTCCTTGATGGAGCTTTTCTACAACGCGTGTGGTAGTGGCATCGAGGGTGCTTTCTGATAAATGAGGTTTTTGCGTGTGGGTCAGCTCTCGAACTTGATTATACAGCTGTTCTGCTTGGGTATTTGCTAACAGAGAAAGATCTCTGGCATTAGAGGGGATCCCATATCTTTGCCCACATATAATAAGTTGACTCCTTTCATCCTCTAAAGGCAGTCTTTTAATATCTAATGCTAGCTGCTTAAGGACTTCGGCTTTGCCTCTAACAAGATAGGGGTAGTCACCTCTTCTTTCCTCAAGAGATGGTCTATCTGCAGGCAGTGGCAGGTGAGAGAGCAGCTGATGGTTTTTAACACACGAGGCATCTTCATCAATTACTTTATCAGGAATCCAATGACGGATCCTGGATAGGGGGTAGTTATAAAGTGGCCCTAGGATCGGGCCTTCTGAAACGATCGTCCGGCCCCTTAGCTGATCGACTAGTCTCAATGCTAAGTTATACAAAACCTTCAGTGCAGCGCTTGTAATCAATACGATGTGGGCTGGTAGGCAAATCAAATGGCATATCATTTTTTCTTGCCACGACAAGGACCTTAGGAACCTGTCTGGTAATAGCCTCTGTATGACAGGATTTTGAAAAAGTCCACTAGAAAATCGATAGCCAAAAAGGGATCTAGTATAACTAGTCAGATAATGGCCTGTCATAAGGTTTGCTGCAAATAGCTCTTTAAAACTGTCATCACTTAATAGGTCATCCATCTCTTCTGGCACTGTTATATGAAGATCAATCCATTGCTGGAGGCTGCTAGATAAAGCAATTAAGATGCCTGTTCTATCGGTAGAGGTTTTGCAGTGGTAGGCAACAGGTAGATCAAGTAGCTTATATAAATAATCTCGGAGCAGGATTTTTTTCTCAGGTAAACAGTCCCGGTCTGATTCCTGTCTAAGACTTTCATAGATCGTCTGAATAACCTCAGCTTTTGCAGGATTCTCTTCTTCCAGTAGCTGCAGTCTGTCTTGGACGATTTCTTCTAGCTGGCCCAGTCCCTTAATCTCAATCGATTTATGCAAAGAGCTGCCAGAGAGGCTATTTGGCATTAGATCGTGTAGTTTCGATGTGATATTAAAAGGATCGGAGAAAAGGATGGGACGCAGCTTTACCTGGTAGGAAGCTCCGTTTTCTGGATCGATAAAGGTTTGGGGCTCCTCATCGCACAAGGCTGTAAGAACACCTTTTTCTTGTAGCATCCATTTTCTTTCTGGATCTAGCCTAGCAAGTGGGATATCTGCTTCACGGCTTGCGTTGAGAGTGGAGCTGACAATATAAGTTAAGGTATAACAGTTTGGCCCATCTTCTACTCTTTCTGTAATTCCTTTTCTTGATCCCTTCATCTCTTGAAAGAAAATAAAAGAGGCTTGTTCTAGGGCTTTTTCTTGGGTCTCTACTCTTCCTGTATAGGCAATTGTTCGATCATCAAAGGTTGTAATACGTCGCATGTTGCCAACATGTGGGCTTGTTGTATCATCACCACCTGTGATCCCTTGAGTAATCTCTACAGAAACCTGGGTTTGATCATTTAGATAGGACAGGCCGTTAAAGGGGCTGTTTTTATGATATACTGTTCGGGTGGTAAGAGAGGAGGTAGAGGGGGCGTGTAGTAGTCTGCCAAGAGAGGAATCCTCTATTGTAATCTGTGATTGGACATCATCTCTATTTGCCATGCGCAGTTTCATTTGTTCTTCTGTCTTTTTCATTGTAGGGGTGCGGATCACACCCATGTGAGACCTGCAAAGTTCACTTGCGCTAGCGTATTTTCTTGGTGTAGGGGCTCTTGGCTGTGTGGTTTGAGGAGGGAGGAGGTATATCGTATTCCTCCATGTTCCTCGATTCATATAAGAGCTTAAAGGGCTTGTAGTATGCATAGTCGATCTTCCTTATTACCAGATGGTTGGAGTTTTTTTCCATAAAGTATACACAACGGGTAAATTGTGTGTATTCTTTTATCTTTCTTTACATATGTATTAAGGGAGCTGGTCTTATTTTCTCCTTTAAGGACTATGTCTTTTTCCCAAGATGAGCTATTCTATAGGCATACGATATTGAGGATCATAACATGCTCTTGCTCACAGATATTCAAATTGTTCTTTTAGATTTTGACGGTCTTTTGGTAAGCACCGAACACCTTCATTTTCAGGCATATCAAAGGATGTGCCAGAAAAGGGGATTTGTTCTGTCCTGGGATTTTGCCAGATTTTGTGCTGTAGCTCATAAGAGCTCTACCGGTTTAAAAGAAACTATTTACAAAGAGCTCCCCGGTCTATATCAGCAAGAGCCTATATGGGATGTCTTATATCTAGAAAAGAAAACAGAATATAAAGAGCTGGTGATCCAAGGACATGTGGAGCTCATGCCTGGGGTTGAGCAATTTTTAAAATTGCTAGAAGAGAAAAATATGAAAAGGGCAGTGGTGACCCATTCTCCAAAAGAACAAATCGATCTTATTAAGAGACAAATACCTCTGCTCAGCACCATACCCCTTTGGATTACAAGAGAAGATTATACCGATCCGAAACCAGCGCCCGATGGATATCTGCGGGCGCTAGAGCTTTTAGCAGAGCCGGCAGATCGTGTGATAGGCTTTGAAGATACCTGGCGTGGCTATCAAGCCCTTGTGGCCTCTGGCGTGCCAGGAGTTGTTGTATCAAGTGTGCTAGATCCTGCATTTGAGCAGCAGCTTCTGTCGGTAGGAGCCCCTATTGTGCACTCTTTTTATGATGTGCTTAGCAGGGCTTGATTGATCTATATAAAAAATAATCTTTCAAGGCCTTCTGTTTTTTGTATCCAATTTCTAGGGCTGATCAATGTTTTTAATGGGCCTTTTATTGGTAATAAATTTTTCTACTTCAAATAAAAGATCTCTGACTTATTGAACCAATCGATCCACTTTAGGGTGTTGTCTATACTGAGTAATTGACCTGCATGAGAAATAATCCATGAGGATCTGCTGCTTTGCCCGCTTGTTGTCTATCTTTTGCGGCAAGAAGCAGTGGGATATCTTGAGCCAGACGCTTGCCTTTTCCTACTTCTAGTAGGGTGCCTGTGATATTTCTGACCATTTTATAGAGAAAACCACTCCCTTCAAATTCTAATCGGATACCTCCCGTCTCTTCTACGATATCGAGTCTATAAAGGGTTCTGACTGCATCTTTACTTGCACATCCTCTATGTTGCTCGTTGGCAAAGGAGGTAAAGTCGTGGGTTCCTATCAAGTAACTGGCGGCTGTTTTCATAGCTTCGATATCGACTCGATGTTGAACATACAAGGAGTATTGTCGTTTAAAAGGATCGGCGATCGGATCTAAATGGATGTGGTAATAGTAGCATTTACTCTTGGCGCTAAAGCGGGCATGAAATTCCTCATTAACTAAAGAGATGTCTAGTATACGAATCTCTTTAGGAATCATCGAATTTAGAGAATAGAGAATTTTATTTGTATCAATCAGACTCTGGCTTAAAAAGTGGGCAACTTGTCCTCTTGCATGGACACCTGCATCGGTTCTGCCAGATCCTGTAATTTTGGTCTCTAATCGCAATACTGTGCTCAAAGCTTTTTCTATGACATCTTGAATCGATACTGCATTAGACTGGCTCTGCCAACCTCCAAAACCTGTCCCATCATAGGCGATAAGCATTTTATACTTGGGCATACAGCTGATCTAAAAAGGCAAGAGCTATTGTCATATCCTCTTGGGTGGTGATTTTGATATTTTTTTGACTACCTGGAATGATCTTGGATCTATGCCCTACAAGCTCAGCTAAAGAGATGTCATCTGTGGTAATAATGTTATGTTCTTCTGCATAGGCAAGACCTGCCCATAGGATCGGGGCTGCAAGTACTTGCGGAGTTTGTATTTCCCAAAGAACGGCTCTATCTAATGTTTTGATTACGCTATGGTCAGGGCGAACTTCCTTGATTGTGTTTTTTGCATGGGTTGCAAGAGCTGCGGCTTTAGAGTGGATCCCTTCTTCGAGTATTAGGTCTAAATCTGTTTTGATGAGCAGAGGACGGGCGCTGTCGTGAATACAGATAAACTGCGCGTCAGCAGAGGCCCTAAGCATTCCTTGCTGTACAGATTCTTGTCTAGTTTGTCCAGGTGGTGCAAAACGGATCTTATGATCTGTGTAATCAGTAAAATAATGTCGGTATTTTGCATCACATACAATGATAATTTCATCAATCAGGCTGTGATGTAATAAAAGATCAAGGCTATAGTGTACAATGAGCTTAGATCCAAGCGGCAGGAACTGTTTGGGAGTCTCTGAGCCAAAACGAGATCCATTTCCCCCAGCTAATAGAATAGCGGATGTAAAATATTTCATAGTATGTCGTCTGAGTTTTTATGGAAGAGTATACTGAAAAATCAGGCAGAAAGCAGTAAAAAACTGCGATCTGCCATCGGATGTTAAGCTTTAGGATAGGTGAGCGCTGACGAGTTTTGTCATTTCGAACATGTTAATAGATTTTTTCCCAATCACTTTAGCTAGCTTGTCGTCTGGGTTGATAAATCGTTTGTTTTTAGTGTCTTGACACTTATTTTTTTTAATGTAATCCCAGAGTTTCTTAGTCACTTCTGTACGTGGCATAGGGCCTTTTCCGACAACCTCTGCTAGATCATCACTGATTTTCATCGGCTGCATAAATTTAGAGGGCGCTGCTTGTTTTTTAGCCATTAGGTTCTCCTTATAAAATTGCAAAAAATTCCTTTTCCAAAAGTGTACTCATTTTTGGAGTAGGTGATCGAGGGACTGTATTATTATTTCCTCGAAAGACAAGTTGTATCTTCCTCTGGATATTATAGTCAAAAAAAAATCGCTGTATAGGATAGTTTTTATTAGATTGTCTGTTTTGAAGACAGCATTTTCTTGCCTTTTAGCTTTCTGTCATGGCAATGTAGGCTTTTTTTGTAAAGGCAATGGAATTATGGCAACCGACTCATTTGTTGTAGATGCTTGCGCAGTCCTCTCCGAAGATATCGATAGGTTAGAACCACTTATACAACAGTTAGAAAAAGCTTCAAACTGGGATCAAAAAACAGAATATCTGTATGGTGACCCGGTTGTAAGAAGATATTTGTCTGGACCTTCTTTAGTGAAAACTGTTTTAGCCACCCTGTCTGTGCGGGATGCCTATCTCATTCTTTCTGTGATCGCATTAGGTCAGGCAGAGCTTATATTTAATCCTAAGCATTTATCAGATCAAGAATATGCTGAGCGAATAACAGGTTTAATCGATTCTCTTGTAGTTGTTGAAAAATTTTATGGGGAAATAGGTGGTATCATTGGATATCATCTGTCAATGATCAAGTGCTTATGCCGTCCTCAAGAGCGCTCTTACGGTTTAGATGCTATGTACCACGCTCCTAAAATGATCGATATCTCTGAGAGAAATCATCAGGTGAATGAGGCGATCTATAGTTGCATTGAGAATCTTTCCGATCTTGCTGAACTCTATCCTGTCGGCGGGGCAGCCGATCGACTTCGTCTTTATGATCCAATGACTGGGCAATCTCTGCCAGCTGCCACACTCAATTACTGTGGCATGACTCTTTTAGAGAGGCTTGTAAGAGATGTGCAGGTAAAAGAGTATTTATATTTTAAGTTTAAAAATAAGCAGCTTACCTTGCCGATTGCGATGATGACTTCAACCGAAAAAAACAATCATGAAAGGATCATCAATCTGTGCAAGGATAAAAACTTTTTTCAAAGGGATCAGCAAAGCTTTTTTTTCTTTTGCCAGCCTTGTGTTCCCACAATTGATCAGAAGGGGCATTGGGGTTTAAGAGGAGCTTTGCAGCCCCTATTGCGTCCAGGGGGGCATGGGGTGATTTGGAAGCTTGCCAGGGACAGTGGATGTTTTGATTGGTTAAAAAAACAAGGTGTTCAGAAGATCTTAGTCCGTCAAATTAATAATCCAGTAGCTTCTGAAGACTATGGACTCTACGCATTTGCTGGATTGGGTCTTAAGCATAATCGCTCTATTGGTTTTTGTTCTTGCCCCCGCCTAGTTCAATCGGCTGAGGGAACAAACGTTTTAATTGAAGAATGTAAAGGGGGTAGCTTTGAGCAAACCCTTACCAATATCGAGTATTGTGATTTTGATAAATACGGCATATTGGATGAGCCGGCAGAGCCAGGACAGAGTTTTTCTAAATACCCATCGAATACCAACCTACTATTTGTCGATATTGAGGCTATAGAACAAGCTCTGATTACCAGTCCCATACCTGGAATGCTTGTGAACTTAAAAAAAATATCATATCAGGATGAGTTTGGGCTATATCAAGAAAAGCTGCTGGCGCGCCTAGAATCGATGATGCAAAATATCGCAGATTCTTTTACAGAGAAGAGCTCTTGTGCTTATACAGCCTCTGCAATCTCTTTGCCCTCTTTTATCACGTTTAATACACGGTCCAAAACGATCTCTACTACGAAAAAAGAGAGGGTGGGTCCTTCTTTTTTAGAGACACCAGAGGGTTGTTTTATCGATATGATGAAAAATAGCAGAGAGCTGCTTAATCAGTGTGGGTTTCTTATAGACCCTAAACAGACGGCCTCTGACATTCCATTTTCTTTTTTATATCATCCAGCTCTTGGACCTTTTTATTCAATTATCGCACAGAAGCTGCGTGTAGGCAGGATCATAGAGGGATCAGAACTGTATTTATCTATTGCAGAACTCGACGCAGAGCGCATCGATATTGATGGTAGCTTGCAGATTATTGCAGAGCAGGTGATGGGTCATGCTAATGAAACAGGCCTGTTACGATATAGCGCGCAGGCAGGCAAATGTAGTTTAAAAAATGTATCGGTGCGCAATAAAGGGATCAACTACAGCAAGCCTGCCCTTTTTTGGAAAGGCTCTGTGTTTAGATTAGAGTCTTGTTATATTGAGATTCGAGGGGATGGTGAATTTGTAGCAGAAGATCTCTGTTTTATTGGTCCCTATCACATTGTAGTCGAAGCTGGCACAAGGGTCATTGCCCGGCAAGTAGAAGATCGGATCTGTTTTGATGTGGAGCCGATCAAAGAGGCGTCATGGTCTTGGGATTATGCATTCAATTCCGATAGAGATGTGGTATTAAAGAAAAAGAGCGGTAATAACTAGATGTTATTACCGCCCTTCTAAGCATGTTAGTGCTTAATCGATCGGCTAGGCTTCTGTTGTTTCTTGACGACCACCATCATGTGCTTGGCTTGCTTTGACTGCTGTTGTTTCTTGACCACCACCATCATGTGCTGCACCACCAACGCGTGTTGGGCTTCTTTGTGCGTGGCTTGCTTCGTCTGCTCTAGCAGGAGACGCTTCTCTTGAGCCTGTAGCAACTTCCTCCGCTGTACTTGGTGTTGTAGGGTATCTGCGGCTGTATTCGCGTGCGCCGAGTGCGCCGATAGCTATACCAGCAACCAAGACTCCGCATAGGCCTAATGCGTAACGGTTGTTTTGGACTGCAGTAAATAAGCCGTCTTTATGAGTGATAAAAAACGAGCTTATTGCTTTCCAAGCTGATCCTATGAATCGGAGGACTTTCTGAACACCTGCAGAACCGTTCTCACGGATCAATGTTACAGCTTTACCGCCCCACTCAACTCCTTGCTTGCTCATATTGATGATTGCATTTCCTGTCGCTGCTGCCCCGTTGTAAACTCTATTACCGATTTCGTTTACGTTCATGAATTCCTCCAAGATGATTTAGTGATTTTTGCAGTTCTTCCTTTGATACAAGGAGCGATGATTATATCTGGAGCCGGATTAATGTAAAGAGTGTGTTAAGGTTTCATCGTAATAGATCTGATTTTTAGGTTTTCTAATTCGATGCGTATTGGTGGAAAAATAAGATTGAGTAGCTACTTAGGTTCGTTTAAAGGGCTCTAATCTTTAGATAACTTTATAGTAGAGTGAAACTGCTAGGTATTATATTCGATTACGCTCTTTTAAAAATATAATTTTTTTGATCTGCAAAGGGCTCATGGGGGGGGTATAGATTTGGATCGGATCTTAAGGCAGTGGTATAGGAGAAAAGTAGTAGGGGAAAACCCCTCTTACCAGATAACATACAAGGTAGTGCCCGTTTTTAATTTTAAAGAGGTAGTGAGCGATATGAACGAAGAAATGCAAGAGTTGATTAAAAATCTAGAAGACAGACTTCTTCACATGACGAGGTATCTTTGACCTGCCTACAAAAGAAAGGCAGGTAGAAGAATTAGATAGGCGGATGAATGATCCAACCTTTTGGGATGATAATACAGAGGCTCAAAAAACGATTGCTAAGTGTAATGCTTTAAAGGCTTGGACTCTGCCGTACCGCAGCGTATGCCAAAAGATAGAGAATGTAAAAGCTCTTCTTCCTGAAGTATTAGAGCTTGCTGATCTAGAAATGCTTGAAGCTCTTAAAACAGAACTTACCCAAAGTGATATAATTCTTTCGGAACTCGAAGTTAAAAAGATGCTGTCGGGGGAGATGGATGATAAAAACTGTTTCTTAAGTATTAACGCAGGGGCAGGCGGTACCGAGGCTTGTGACTGGGCTTTAATGCTCTCTCGCATGTATGCAAGGTGGGCTTATAAAAAAGGTTTTCGTATAGAGATCCTCGATACTGTTGATGGGGATGTAGCGGGCATTAAAAGTATCACATATAAGCTGTGCGGCCCCTATGCTTTTGGCTATGCTAAAGCAGAAAAGGGAGTCCACAGGCTTGTTCGTATTTCCCCGTTTGATGCCAATGCCAAACGGCATACGAGTTTTGCCTCGGTTGATGTCACTCCAGAGATCGATGATGACATCTCTATTGAGATTCGTCCAGAGCATATCCGTGTCGATACCTACAGGGCCTCGGGTGCTGGGGGACAGCATGTGAATAAAACAGATTCTGCAGTCCGTATTACTCATTTATCAACAGGTATTGTCGTCTCATGTCAAAATGAGAGAAGTCAGCTGCAAAATAAAGAGACCTGCATGAAATTACTCAGAGCCAAACTTTATGATAAGGCCAGAATAGAAAGGGCTTCTAAAGTCGAAGCAATCGGTGGTGAAAAAAAAGAAATAGCGTGGGGTAGCCAGATTCGAAATTACGTATTTCAACCCTATACCCTTGTAAAAGATACTAGAACTAGATATGAGGTGGGAAATATCGATGCAGTGATGGATGGTGATATCGATGGTTTTATTAACGCCTATCTTAAAGAATTTGGTTGAGTATGTCTTATTCCGCAGATTTTGATATTAGGTATACAGAAGAGGGTGATCTCTTTTACTTAAAGAGTTGGCTGGATCATCCGTCTGTAATGAAATGGTTTCCTATATCAGATGAAAAAGAGATAAATGATGCTGCCGCGTGTTGGATTGGTTTTTATAAATTCAAGTGCAGTTTAACAGCTATTGTAAATGGGATTCCTTGCGGTATGGCTACATTGTTTTTGATGCCGTATAAGAAAGTCGCTCATGAGTCGATGTTTAAGATCGTTGTCAGTCCAGAGTATCAAAGACAGGGAATTGGAAGCGCTTTGATTAAAAATCTAAAGCATTTAGCTAAAAAACGCTTTCGATTAGAACTCTTGCATATCGAGGTCTACGAAAACAATCCGCTGATTGAGTTACTAGAAAAACAGGGGTTTCAAGCTATTGTCCGTCAGGAGAGGTACTTTAAAGATGATGATACCTACTTTGCCAGGGTCCTGTTAGAAGGGGATATCGATAAGGAGGATCATGGCTCAGCTGTCTAAAGAACTTTCTTTTCGAGCAGTAGTCCAAGAAGATGCACCTATTTTAAAACAGTGGCTTATGGATCCTGTCATTTTGCATTGGTTCCCTATGGTCGATGAAAGAGAGGTAGATGATGCGGTCCGTATTTGGATTAACTACTCTTTGACCGGCGCTGGTATCGTAGCTATATTGAACGGGGCTGTATGCGGTTTTTTTAATCTCTATATTCAGCCGTTTAAAAAAGTAGCACATACTACTCTACTATCTGTGATTGTCGATCCTGACTTAAGGGGAAAAGGTATCGGCTATGCAATCATGAGGGAAGGGGAAAGGCTTGCTAAAGAGAAATGCCATATCGAGATCCTCCATTTAGAGGTCTATGAGGGTAATCCCGCACAAAAATTATATACCAGGCTCGGTTATAAGGTGTATGGGCGGCAAGATCGATTTACCAAAGAAAATGGGACATACCGAGCTAAGATTTTGATGGAAAAAGCACTTTGCTAACCTCAGGTTTTTCTGAATTTACATATTCTTTTCATTTTTTTTATAGATCTTTTACCCTGATATAAACTGACTTGATATCAGAGAAGCTGGTGGGTTGTTTTTTTCTGTTTACCCAAGAAAATAGTAGGGAGAAACAAGGATTAGGAGTTACCATAATGGGCGCAGTTGCAGTACTTGCAATAATAAAACAGTTGCTAGAAAAATATAGTAAGATTAGGCGGCGAAAAGTCAAAGCGATGTCTTCTGTTATTTATAAAGTAGAAAAAGATGTAGTTGCAGGTAGCGTCTACGACTTGCAGGGTATTTATAATCATTTGAATGAGAAGTATTTCGAGGGGTCTCTATCCCTTTCTATCGACTGGTTTGGTCGGACTACTTCTTCGGGTAGGATACAAAGAAAAGTCTTAGGCTATTACGACGCAAGATATAAGCGTATTCGGATTCATGTCTCTTTAAACCACTCTTTTTTCCCCCCTTATTTTTTATCTTACGTGGTCTATCATGAAATGGTCCACAGTGTCGCTCCCCCAATAAAGGGAGAGGTCCGAAGAAGGGTGCATCATGGGGAGTTTAAAAAAAGAGAGAGGTGTTTTGAGGATTACTCGATTGCAAAACAATGGGAACAAGAAAATTTAGATAAGATTTTATACGGAAGAGATAGATATGGCAGGACATAGTAAGTGGGCAAATATTAAGCATCGAAAAGGGAAAGCAGATGCAAAAAAAGGGAAAATGTTTTCCCGAGTCACTAAAGAGATTATCAGTGCAGTAAAGCAGGCGGGACCAGATCCTAAATCGAATCCTAAGCTTCGGGCAGCTCTGCAAAAGGCTAAAGAAGTGAATTTGCCAAATGACAATATCGAAAGAAATATTAAAAAAGCCTCATCGGCAGATCAAGCAGATTTCGTTGAAATGACCTATGAACTCTATGGACATGGAGGTGTTGGAATCCTTGTTGATATTATGACCGATAATAAAAACCGGGCTGCCTCAGATATGCGTATTGCCACAAATAAGCGGGGGGGAACGATTGCAACTCCAGGGTCAGTGGCGTTTAATTTCGATAAAAAAGGGGTCATCCAGGTTCTAAAAAATGGAGTATCAGAGGATACTCTATTTTTAGCTGTATCAGAAGCTGGAGCTGAGGATTTTGAAAGTGTTGAAGATCTTTTTATCATCACCACACCCCCCGACCTGTTATTCCAGGTAAAAGAACAGGTTGAACAGATGGGACTGCAGTGTGAGCTTGCAGAGCACGATATGATCCCTAAAGTTTACGTCGAATGTGATTCTGAGACCATGAAGGCAAACGACGAACTGATAGCCTGGCTTGAAGCGTTAGATGATGTCGATGTGGTCTATCATAATATGAAAGCTCCCGAAGGGTAAGGGAGGCTGTACTACCTTTTTTTTAGGTATCTTTTTAGACCAACAGGTATTAGTGCTATCACCCCGATTCCTATTAGCATCAACTCAATTGGGGTATTAATAATCTTTTGCAAGGAAAATGGCTCATTGCTGATCAGGATTTTTTGTAGATTCTGTCCTGCCTCAGCAAGGATATAAGATAGAGGTAGGGTTCCTACAAAAGTGGTCCAGATAAAGATAGATGCCCTTGTTTTGAGTCCAGCGGCAAGTGCGCTCACTACCCAAAAGGGTAGTACGTGCGATATACGTAGAAACAGTAGGTAATACTTTTTATTGTTAGAGTAGTGGATTCCTAGTTTGCTGTTTTTGAGCTTTATCGTTTTCTTTTTGTAATATTGCGTGCATACATAACGGATCACGAAAAAATAAAGTAGAGACCCAACTGTTTCACAAAGAGAAATAAAGATGACAGCCATGGGTAAGGGATAGATGCTTCCGGCTAAGATCGATAGGATCGTCGAGTCTGGGATGACAAAAAAAATCGATGCAATATAAACTAAAAAAAATCCGAGAGTAAAAAATAAGGGCTGATCCTTATGCAGGTTGATAAGCCATTCATATTTATTCTGCAAGTTATGCAGATTAATCGGATTGCCTGCATGTATAAAAATCATGACAGCCAGTAATACAATCAGAACACAGATGGCAATTTTGATTTGGCTATTTGGTTTTTTTGAAAAAAAGGGTAGGCGCATATAACTCCATTTCTTTGGTTGTATAAAACATATAAAGATTTATATGTCAGAAAAAACCTGTATTCGTTTACAAAGTAAATGGGTCCTTAAAAGGGTACCTGCCTTGCCTGTAAAACAGACTACTAAAGATTTACAGGCGGGTAAAGCCAGGGATAGATCGGGTATTTTATTGCGCCCCTATTTTATTACAGCGCATGGGAAGGGATGTATGAGCCGGCCAAATATTTCGCTAGAACCTCAGCTACAGACCGGTTGCAAGAAAAATATCTTGATTCTCATGAGCGAAGGCGGTGGTGGTCATAAGGTCGCTAGTATGGCCATGAAAGAAATTTTATCCCCTTATTACGATGTCGATGTGGTAAGCGCCCTGCCTAACATCATCCATCAACTTGATTATTTTACCATGATCAGTAGAGGTTCTTTTACAGGAGATGATTTTTATAATTTTCTTTTGCAAAGAGGTTATCATCAAGCAGTAAGTTTGCTTGCCCGTATGGGACTGAAGTATATGCTCGCTAAACGGCATCAGATCGATAAGCTCTTTCAGAGGTTCTTATCTCAGTCACCTGTAAAATATGATATGGTTATTTCTACTTTTCCTTACGTTAACTGCGGTCTTGCGCTTGCTGCGCAAAAACTCAATATCCCGTTTCTTGTGATGCCAACAGATCTTGACACTGCTACGTTTTTTTGTGGTTTATCGCAAATTGATTTTACTAAAGGGGGATTACTTGCATTTGCCTTGCCCTATGAGGATCAAGATTTAATCAAAAAAGCGTTTTGCAATTTTAGCCTGCCAAAAGATAAGGTGTATATTACTGGATTTCCTGTCAGACGGGAGTGTTTAATACAATATACAGATGAGCAAATGCAGCTGATGAAATTTAAGCATGGCCTTGGATTTGATAGCATGGTTCTTACCCTTTTATTAGGTGCAGCAGGTAGTGATTTACTTCATGATTATGCGATGGAATTATTCTGTATAGATCCTTCTCTTTATCCAAAGATGCTCGAGGTCAATATTTGTGTGGGTAGATATGAAAAGATGCTGACCAAAATAAAAGACACTATGCTACTTGCAGGAGCTCAGCTGGTAAGGGAGCACCGGCACTACATTACACTTAAATCCCCTCAAGGAGCGCTCTTTCATCTGCGCAGGTATATGAAAGAAATGGTAGAGGTCATGGCCTGCTCGAATTTAATGATTACTAAAACAGGTTCTTGTACGGTTAATGAAGCCATTTATCTTGGTAAAAGGCTTCTACTTGATAACACAGAAAACTCTTCTGCTCGTTACCTGCAGTGGGAAAATTTCAATGTCCCTTTTGTCCGTAAGCATGGTCTGGGTGATGCGTTTACCGAGCTCAAAGAATTAAATCCGATGATTCACTTTCTGTTAAAAGAAGATCTGGGTCACCCCGTTGCCTCAGGTGCATTTACTCTACCCCCATTCGATCAAAATCTATTAGAGCTTGTTGCAAAGATGTTGCAGTAAGTGCTACACCCGCTTTTTTTTACGCCTTAATCATGTCTTAATAATTTCTTCTTGTTCTTAAACCTCAGATACTCTAATTTATTGCCCCTTTTAAGGAGGCATGACATATGGTGAACTTAATCCGAAATAGTATCGATTCAATAAAATCAAATCCTGTTAGTTTTTGTATTTCTTTATCTTCTGAGGTTTCTTCTTTTGCTCAGAGCTGTTTGAGCAGATTTTCTGAACGAGTAACATCAGATGGATCCTACTCTTTGCAATGGGAGAGGTTTAAACAAAGGTGTTCTACTCACTTTGAGTCCGCCTCTAGTGTGATTGCCAAAGTCTCTCAAGTCTTTTCCCGTTTGATGAGCATTTGCTCTAACGAGTTACACGAAGTTTATCTTTATTCATTCAAACCACAGTACTACAGGGACAGTGCATTAGAGACTGTTGCTGCTAATGGCCTAAATCTACGCTTTTGTTCTTCAGGATCAAAAAACAATCCACTTGTGGTTCTTGCAGCTATAAGTCAAAACGTAGAGGCTTTAGCTTATGCCTCTGATGCGTTAAAAGGAGATAGGGAGTTTATTTTGCAAGCCGTAAATCTCAACCCTTTAGCTATCCGATATGCTTGCGATGAATTAAAAGTAGATGAAGACGTTATGCAGGCTGCTATAAGCGAGTGTTCAGAGCAAGAAATGCAGGCTGTCTTCGCTGAATTATTTAGAGATAAACAGTGGGTGATTGCGCTTATGGCCAAACAGCCAGCAGCCTTTGCCCATCTGCCTGAAGAATTACGGCGTGACAAGCAGGTAGTTCTGGCTGCTGTCAATCAGAATGGAGGAGCCTTGGAATATGCTTCGGAAGAATTACAAGAGGATGTAGATGTCGTGGTTGCAGCCGTCACTCACAATAGGGGACTATTGGATTGTATCCCTGAGGAATTAAAATGGAACAAAAGAGTAGTTCTTGCCTTGATGGATAGTAACCCAAGGATTTTAAGGGGTGCGCCCCCATCTTTGCGCGGGGATAAAGAGTTTATGCTTGTAGCCGTTATGAAAGATGGAGCCGCTCTGTCCTATGCATCTGAAGAATTAAAACGGGATATACAGGTAGTAGTTGCTGCTGTCATTAATAATAGCTATGCCAGGGATCATGCCTCTGAAGAATTAAAATGGAATAAAGAGGTAGTGCTTGCGGCTATCTCACACAGCTCATGGTTGCTGAATGATAGGCAGGCTGATGAATTCAAACAAGATAAAGAGTTTATGCGTATGGCTGTATCTCAAGATGGAGAAGTTCTGCAATATGCCTCAGCAGAATTAACAGGGGATAAAGAAATCATTCTTTTGGCTGCGGCTCAAGATGGAGCGTTAATCCGTTATGCCTCTGAAGAATTAATGGGTGATAAAGAGATCGTCCGTTTGGCTGTCACACAAAACCCGTTTGCTTTGAGATATGCCTCTGCGCAGCTGCAACTGGATGAAGGATTTATGCCTGAGGCGCGAGCTCGTTTGTAATCGGTTGTTTAAGCCCTTCGTTAATAGGGTAACAAACACAGCTCTCAACAAGCTGCTGATACAGCAGCTTGTCTAGTAGATTGTTCGGATCCAGGTCTGCAAGCAAAGAAAAAGTTTATAAGTGTAGCTGGGGTGTTTTTAAACATCGATGCAGATGTTAATTAGATGGGCCCGACATCATTAATGAAAAACTGCAGATTTAATATCAATATACAATCTTTTATCATCAGGAATTAGATATGTCGGTGCGAGTCGCCGCCGTTGGGTATGCAATGGCTGCAGGTCGAGATAAAGAACAGCTAGGTCAGGCCGAAAATGCACCAACTAATCCAATCGTCAAAGCTGTTATGACCGATAGTGCTGGCAACGGAGGATGCTCACTTATTAGATTTCAAAATATCTTCTTGAGGTGTTTAACTTTTTGCCATGGAAAGGACCTTCTTGCAGTCAGGATAACTGCAAGAGAGATGTGGCAGGATTATTTTCATCCTAACGATGCTTACGGTCTGTTGTCTTCGATGGCTTTAAAAGACAGAGATGAAAACTGGCTAACTAATGATCGGGCACTAAAACTCATGAGAGCCATGTGTGAGCGCCTTGGAACGCAGGGTCGTGCTCAAGGAATAAATCCTGATCAGCCATTAAAGCTAGTTACTGCTCAATTAATGAAGAAGTATGGTTCAGTACAACCACCAAGCTTACCTAGCTTATTACCACATGCAGATCTTATACGCAGTGCAGTTTTAGCTGGAGATCAACACGTGAGCCTATTAGCTATGGAAAGCTTTAATGACAATAAAGGGGTGATCCTTGCCCTACTCACACGGCTCAGTTCTTCATTAACAGAAAATCCAGGTCGTATAGACCGGGCTAATTTTTTATCTAGAGAGAGAGCTATGATGGTAATCCAGGTCGCTGTCCAGAGATTCAATGGGGATAAAGAAGTGATGCTTGCAGCTGTTGCTCGAGACGGCCTTGCGCTAGAGGATGCATCCGATCGATTAAAAAGAGATCCAGAAATCGTTCTGACAGCTGTCAGAGGAGATCGGTATGCCCGGGGGTTCAAGTATGACTCTACTGAATTAAAAGCAGATAAAAACTTCGTCCTTGCCGCTGCAGATGAAAATGGCTTAGCGCTACAGTATGCCGCTAGCGAATTAAAAGCAGATAGAGAGCTTATCCTTGCGGCTGTAGAGCAAAATCCCTCGGCACTTGAGTATGCAGCAGCAGAATTAAAAGGGGATAAAGATTTTATCCTTGAGGCTTTCCCCTATAACGACCTAACCCTACAGTATGCCCCGGCAGACGTAAGAGCAGATGAACAGATAGTGCTTGCAGCTGTAGCTAAAGATGGCAGAGCCCTGGAGTATGCCTCTGCCCAATTACAAGGGGATAAAGAAGTGGTGATGCTGGCTATGAATCAAAATTTGGAGGAAAAGTTGGAGGTTGGCTTACCAGATTTCCACTACCCATTTTATTACGCCTCTGCAGCCTTAAAAGCCGATAAAGAGTTTATTCTGGCATCTATGGCTCAAAAGTTCTCAGTATTGCATTATGCCTCTGCGGCTTTAAGAGCAGATAAAGAGTTTATGCTTGCTGCTGTGACTCAAGATCCGATGGCTCTAATAGATGCTCATCCCAGCTTAAAAGTAAATGCACCATTTCTTCTTGAGGCTGTGGGTAGAAATGTCTTTGGCCTGTGGAATTTTGCTGATCCAAGATTTAGCGCGAATGAAGAGTTTATGCTGGCGGCTGTGGCCCTACATGGCATGCAGCTGAGGTTCGCCTGCGATGAATTAAAAGCCAATCCAAGATTAGTCCTTGCGGCTTTGGCTCAAGATGGCAACGCGCTGCGGCATGCCTCTAGCGAATTAAAAGCAGATAAAGAGGTCGTCCTTGCAGCTGTGCGTCAAAATGGAAGCGCTCTGGCTTTTGCCTCTAATGCATTAAAAGACGATAAAGAGCTCGTGCTTATCGCTGTGACTGAAAATGGCCTTGCTCTGCAATGGGCCTCTGATCGATTAAAAGGGGATAAAGATATTGTGGCTGCAGCCAGGCGGGAAACAAGGGATCCACTTGCTTGCGATAGATTATAGCGTGTGTCTTTGCTAAATTAAAACAAGAAGTCAGTTCATCTAGCGCATGTCAAAATGGATTTATCGATATTGTATATATAAGGAAAGCAACCCGGCCAGTAGGTGTGGTCAGGTTGCTATGAACTACTTATAAGAGACGTAGGTGCCCATATTACAGAGCTCTTCTTTAGCCACCGGCTCATAACGGAAGTCATTATCTGGTGTTAAAACCCCTTCCATCAGGATCGCCAGTCTTCTTTGATTTTTTCTCGATAGAAAGTGAAGTCCATCTTTTTTTACCTGCTCGTAGGTGAGCTTTTCAATCGCTTCAATTCTTTTGTCAATGAATACAAAATCTGCTTGGTAATCAAAAGCTAGGGTATTGAGGCGGGTGGCCATTCCTTGCATATTTTCAGGTTGCATCTGCAATGTGGTGATAAGCATCTTGCGAAGATTTTCAAAACGCTCTTCTGATAAAATCGTTGTAAAATGTTTTGTAAAATCTTCTAAAAAAAGCTCAAAGCGCATCAGCAGGTCTGTTGGATTGTGAGTGCTTGACTGGACTGCAAAGCACTGCAGAAGCTGCCGCTCTATTTCACTATCCCAAGCTTTTGCAATATAGCCTGTTTGTTGCTTTGTCCTTAGTGTCTCAAAAAAAGATTCTTGCAAAGCTTTGGAAAGGATCTGCTGCGCAGCTCTTTTTTCAAAGGTAAAAGGTCCTTCTTCAATAACTAAAACCACCCCGTGCCCTTGCATCTGTGTGTTTTCAGTAATTTGAAAGGGTCCGCTGTGATGAGGTAGGACAAGGACATTTTTTTTTGTATGCTCAGAAACAGGGTAGGGGGATGAACTATCGAAATGACTTTTTAAATCACCCCACAGCTCTTGCGCATTCTGTTCGGTCATATTCCCATATATTAATGACTCGATAAATACCGTATCGAATAGATGATGGCTATATTCGATAAATTCATCATAGGTGATTGCTTCTAGTTCTTTGATTTTTTCAGTACTTGTTGGAGTATCATTTAAAAGGACACTTGTCATCACCTCCATAGCTTGTCGTACAGGTAGTTCTTTTGAGGCGTTATCATAGACACTCATTAAAGAATCTTTGTAGATGTTAAATTGATCTTTGGCTAAATCCAGAGATTTAAACCCTGCAAAGATCTCTTTAGTAAGAACGGGAGCTTTTTCACTATACCCTTGAATCACAAGAGACATCTTTAAATTTTGATTATACAGACAAGCATTTAAACCTGCTGCTTGTGCAAAAAAGAGGGTAGAGGATAGCTTTTCATTTAACGACTTCAGATACAGATCTAAAAGGACTGATGACCTGGCAGAGCCGTTAATCGATGGGGATTTTAATCCATACATCATGGACACTTGGGGGACCATATACTTGCTGTCATCTGCAAAAAACACTTTAGACTTGTCATCCGAGGCAATTAACTTAGGTACACCCCCATTTTTAGATCCTTTTGTATCCGCTACAAGAGCTAAATGTGAGGGGATAAAAGGGTTCATAGAGGGACTTGTTTTAGATGGATTGGTCAGCGCCTCTTTGAAGGCTGTAAGTGCTGGCTGACTCAAAGGTTTAATTGTATATTCTGCTGACATCCACTTCTCTTTTTGCTGCATGGGCACCCCTGTTTTTACAGGGTCTGCCATAACAAAATAGACGCACCCTTCAGCCGATAAGGAGTCGGCAAGGGCTGCAATGCTATCTTTGTTATAGATAGAGGGGATCTTCGTTTCTTCCGGGTAGCTGATGAGATCTTCGTCTACAAGGTTATAGGCAATATCTGCAATCACATCAAAGGCGTCATCGCGAGATTGATATTGATATTGAATTTTTGCCATCGTTTGCATTTCATCAAACAGCTCACGGCTAATCCCTTTTTGTTTGATATTAGCGATTGCTTCAAAACAATGGCCAATTGCTTTATCCACCTCTTGAAGACCTTGTTCTGTCAGATGAATATCTACGACAAAGAGCACGTTCTCATGGGAATACCGATCACAGTAGGCGCGCAAGCCTTCAGCGAGCTTTTCATTTTTCAGCTGTCTAATTAAACTGCTCTGCCCTTCTTGATTGAGAATAAAAGCTGCAAGATCAGCAGACCATTTTTCGGCAACCGAGGCAAATTGTTTAGGCAGCTCCCAGATCATCGATACAATACGCAGATCTTTCACAGGCTTGATATAAATCACATGCCCCTTTTGCTCTTGTGAACACATCGCAACAGGAGATAGGCTGTTATCGACCATCTTTTTTTCTACCCTAGAAAACTTCTCTAAAGCGAGCTCTTTGAGTGTCTCTAGAGGCAGGGGAGAGATCAGGACTAGGTTCATCTGATCCGCGCTATAGTGACGTGCATACCACTCTTTAAGTGCCGACTGAGGAATGCCCGATAAGGTATGTGCATTGCCTGTGCTGAATTTAGCATTAGGATGATCTTTATTGCCTGTCTCTTTAAAGATCATGTATTCACGCCATAGATCATTCTGAATGTTTTTGGCATGCTCTTGATCGACAGCATGGAGCTCTCTATTAATCGATGAGGTTGAAAAGAGGGGATCGATAAAAAAATGGGAGAAGCGGTCAAGGGCCCCATCAAAGGCCTCATTATTTACAGAGAACATATACACAGTTCGATCTGAGGCTGTAAAAGCGTTGACCCTACCTCCATTATCGCCGATGAATTTCATGTATTCTGATTCATCAGGATAGGCAGCAGTCCCCATAAAAAGCATATGTTCTAAAAAGTGAGCCATCCCAGGATATTCTTTTGGGTCTTGCCAGGCACCTGCACGGACACTTACAGCAGAGGCTGATTGATCGATGCCAGGATCTGATACTAGATAGACCTGCATCCCATTGCTTAGCACGAGCTTTCCGACTTTTCGTTTTTCAAGAGATGGGGTTAAAATGGGTAGCTGCGCTTTATCTTCAATGATGTGATGTTTATTTTGAGGGATCTGACTAGCAAGTGGGTTGCTACTGAGTGTGGACAAAGCCAAAAGGGAATACAGTAGGTTGTAGGTCTTCATACACGGGCTCCTCGAGTTGGAAATTGACAGTACGCTTGTTTGACAAGAGAGCAGATATAATCGGCTCTGGCCTGTCTTCTTTCATGTTTATCAGATAAATCACTTCCTGGGAAGAGGTTCATATCAATCGAGGGGCCAAAGGCCGCGTGGATAGCAGCTCTTTGTGTTTGCCTCTGCTCCCCCAACTCGACTTCAATCACTTGTGGTGGAGGTAGCAAATCATAGGTAGAAAGGGTGAACGGGTGAAAGGTAGTAGGCGTCTGAGATTTTTTTGCCATCAGATAAAACATCTCAATGCTTTGCCCGTCGAAGGCAGATACCTCTACCACCCCATCAGCTCCTGGCCTGTCCCTGCCACCACTTGGAGCAACATAAATACATTTGCCTCCCTCAGCGAGCAGAGCGCTCATCAGCTCCATCGTTTTTTTATTGTGTAGCTGCTTTTTTGTTTTTAGCTCCGGAGGATGGTCGATGTGTTTTTTTGAATAAATACAAAGCAAGTTTCTTCCCATGCTAAATGGAATTGCTAAAGGGTCTGTAAGGACCCGTTCTCCTGCCACAAAGATCATTTCTTGCCCGAGGAGGGGGAAGTCTTTTTCAAGTAGAAGACTAATAGCTTGAGGGTCCGCTTCAATTTGATGGTTAGCAAGCAGAATGACATTTTCCTTTTTAGACAGCGCCTCTGTGATCTGTTGTAACGTATCACTACCTTGCAGACTCGAATGGGTCAGATCCACCAGTGGCCGCAGAAACTCAAGACCATATTGGTAATAATTAAAAGGGTGAAGGATATGTCTGTGGTAGGGTTCAAAGACAAACGGATGCTCGACTTGTTCTTTAACAACCTCAAGATAGGTTGTAAAAATAGATTCGGACGAAGAGGGATTAATCCCGTGTCTTTGAAGCGTTGCGATATAACAATTGTAAAAATCGTGTAAAATCTTTTGGTACTTTTCAGGGATCAAACCCTTTTCTTTATAGATTTTTAATTTTTCTGGAAAGGACGTCATCTTTTGATACTGCTTTTTATACTTCTATTTTTTTGCCGTTGGTAGTGGAATAAAACGTGAAATCATTTAAGTGTATCGTGTCATCGATACTAAACTTAATCGTTGCATTCCACTTTTCTGCCATTTTTCTAAATACTTCTTTATCTTTATGACTTAAGAAATGATCTAGATCAGGATGGGAGGTCATTTCTAGACCAAAATGTTGGTGCTGGCAGATCAGTTTTTTGATCAGTCTTTCAATCTCAATAGAGATGCTCTCGTGCGTTTTAATCTGTCCACTACCTGAGCAATACGGGCAGCTGGTAAACATCGTTTGCATAAGAGATTCTCTACTTCTTTGTCTTGTCATTTCCACAAGACCAAACTCACTCATCCCCAAGATGGTGCATTTAGCAGAATCATCTTTCATCGCTTCTTTAAGCCTATCTAGCACCCTTCTTTGGTTTTTACGGGAACGCATATCGATAAAATCACAGATAACAAGACCTCCAAAATTACGGATACGTAGCTGCCTTGCGATTTCATCGGCAGCTTCCATATTGATGTGGACTAAGGTCTCTTCTACATCGCGTGCAGATGATTGGGATGAGCTTCTCCCTGAGTTGACATCTATGGTGTACATAGCCTCTGTTTTATCAAAAAATAAATAGCCACCACTTGCAAGCCATATTTTTCTTTTGACAGCTCTGTCAATTTCCCTCTCGACATTAAATCGTTCAAACATCGGAGTTTTATCTCGATACAGCTCGATTTTTAAAGGGTGCTCATTGCTATATTTCTCATACAGACGTTTGCAGTGTTGGTGGGTTGCGTAGTCATCGACTAAGACTCTGTCATATTTTTTATCGACCGCGCTGATGACTGCACGTTTGATCAGATCAGACTCTTCGTATAGACAAGTGGGCTTGCTCGACTTATCGAAGTTTTCTATAATTTCTTGCCATGAGTTTAATAGATCAGTTGCCTCTTGGATCAGCATCTCTGTTGTTGCGTTGATACTTGCTGTTCTGCAGATAAGACCCATGTCTTTAGGCATTTCAAAAGAGCGAATAAGTTTTTTCAGCCGATCACGGCTGGCTGCATCCTCAATTTTTCTCGATACCCCACGATGTGGGGTTGTTGGTAACAAGACAAGGTATCTACCTGCAATCGAGACGTTAGAGGTCAGGCGCGCTCCCTTGCTTCCGATTGGTTCTTTAATCACCTGGACTAGTACCGGCTGATCGATTTTCATGATCTTAGAGATGTCTGTTTCTTTGGCGCTTTTCTTGTTTGCATTGTCTTGCTCCCAATCAAAGTCCATCTCAAAACGTTCTTGGAATTTTTGTGTGTTTTCTAAGATATCAGAAATATGGATAAAGCCATTTTCTCCTTCATTGATGTCGATAAAGGCTGATTGTATATTGTGCAGGATATTGGTGACTTTGCCTCGGTATACATTGCCTGCTAGCTGTCTATTTTTTTTTCTCTCAACGATAAGATCTTGGAGTACGCCGTTTTGTAGTACAGCAAAGCGTGTCTCTTTTGATTCTATATTCAGTAGGATTTCGTGCATGGGATGACCGTGTAAATAAATTTTTATAATAATGCAAGATGCTTCAAGTACTATATTAGGTCAAGGGGGTGTTCTTTTTCCATAAAAAATCGCAAGGAAAGTCTTTGATTTAAGGAAGTTTAAGAATTAAGCTCTGATGTGATTTTTTCTAGAAAACCCTCAGCAGATAGTTTAATGGCAGACTCTATGGTTTTTATCAGACTGTGAGGGGAGCTTGCCCCATGGCATTTCATGACAATACCTCTTACTCCGCATAAAATAGCCCCTGGATATTCTGCGTAATCGAGCTTTTTTTGGCACGATTGGATAAAGGCTATCTGCTTTTCATTTGAGACAGAAGCCTCACCTACCATCTGCATCATCTGGCTTACAAGGAAATTGGCTGTCCCTTCTGCTGTTTTTAAGAATACATTCCCTGTAAACCCATCGGTTACTAGCACATCGACCGGCCCCTCAAACACATCCCTTCCTTCAATATTGCCTAAAAACACAGGGTAATCAGACCCATCGTTGAGCTTTTGTAGGATCCGGTAAGCTTGTTGATGGTCTGGCGTTCCTTTTTTTTCTTCAGACCCGATGTTGAGCAATCCAACAGTTGGCATCTGATTGCCTAGAATTTTTTGGTAGGCAATTCCCATATAAGCAAAATGTAGCATCGAGATCGGTTTGCACTGGGTGCTGGCCCCTACATCGAGAACTGCAATTTCCTTAGATTTTGCCGGAATCAGAGTCATCAGAGCAGGTCTTTGGATCCCTTTTAGGGTTTTTAAAGTATTTTTAGCAGATGCTAGAATCGCCCCTGAATTGCCCATCGAAACAAACGCATCGATCTGTCTCTCTTTTAGCATCTGCATCCCCTTGCTAATCGAAGAGTTTTTTTTCTTTCTTAATACAAAGAGGGGAGGGTCTTCTGATGTGACGATATCAGTGACGGGTATGATATGTAGATCTTTGGGTAGATTAATAGGGATCTGCTCTTGCTGTAAAAATAGAAAAAACTCAGCTTGAAGGCTGAGTTTTTGATAAGCAATCAGTACCGATTCGAGTAAAACATCTGTAGGGGTATCGCTTCCATGAAGATCGATTCCTATACGTGGTCTGGTCTTTCTCGACTGATAGAGCTTATTTGCTTTCTGCATTGACTATAGCACGTCCATCATAGAATCCACAATGGGGACATATTCTATGGGGAATGTGTTTATTGCCGCAATTAGAGCAAGACTGAAAATTTTTTGGTTGTTTTGCATGATGCGATCTACGCGAGTTTTTTCGTGCGTTAGAAGTGCGGTTACGTGGTACTGCCATAATAAGACTCCTTGAAAATTTAGGATAAGCTTATACCTCATCATCACTTTTTTTAAAAGATAAAGAAAAAAATGATATGAGCTTGTCGCTTGCTTTATTTTTATAAGTTTGAAAAAGGAAAGTGTACAGGTCCTGGACTTTCAGGGGCCAGCTGCACGCTTTCTTTTTTTATATACTTTTTTATTAGTTCCCTTTCAGGGCATTTTCCCTGATGACACTCGGTAAATTGAGGCACTTGCAAAAGGATATCTTCCCTTAATAAATGGGTAAAATCAAACACAGATCCTGCAATTGCGCTCAAAGGCTCTGTATGGTAAAAATTAGAGACCTGGATTTTAATACCCGTCTCTTCATTACAGATAGAGCAGGGAACTTTAACTATTGCATGTGCCTGAAGCTTAATGATGAGGTGGTCTACTGCTATATAAGCGGTTCCTTCCAGGCCGACCTTGCCTGTAAAAGAAATCGCTGCATCTTCAAGACCTATTGCTTTTGGACAGAGCTCTGATGAAAATGTTTCAACTTGCCCTTCTTTTAATCGATCTATAAATAGCTGTAGTTCCATAAAGGATATGCCCCATCATACAAAGGGAGTAAGCATAGCTCTTTCTTTCTTATTTCTCTATATATAAATTAATCTGGACAGGTCTGTCTTCATCTGAAAAATCAGTATAGTTTAGTGAATTAATTTTATTTATTTTTTGATGTTATTGATACATCATTAAAATTAATCGATTAACAAGGGTTCGATAGCTCAAATACTAATGAGTAATCCCTGCTACTTATTGGAAGGTTACTCTTTCATGGTATAAATCCTTTTCTGTGTTTTCCATCTAATATTAAGAATTGGGTTGCCTTTTCTATCATCCCTCTTGCAAGGCATGTTTTTGTGGCTTGGATTCTTTAAAACAATAGATTTTAACTTAGGTATAGGTCATTGATATTTATGTAGATAAAAATAGTTTAAAAAAAGAATTTTTAATGGATGTTATTTATATAAATAACTAGCAATAAATGGTTTGCATCTTATTTCAACGATTCGGACCCTTTGAGATTTTCTTGAAGTCTACTGCCTATTTATTATTCCTTAATTTATCCAAGTTATAATTGGGGTAACAGAATATATAAAAGGGGTTTCTATGAATACAGTTCGAATAACCGCTGGAGGTTCACCGCCTTCAGCTGCCGGTCTGGGGGCACAAATCCGATTGACAGAGCTTGACGCTACCGCTCATGCCAACGAAAGCCCGTCTTCTACTAACACTCGTTTTATATATAGATTTATGTGTGAAGGGAAGATGTGCGTACGTATTTTAAGACCAGACCAAGCTGATAGGATTAAGCAGATATTCCATAGGATAAGTCAAGAATTGCAAAGTCAAAGGTCAGAAGGTGTTTCATCTCTCACAGGTAGGGTGACGGCTATAAACCTTGTAGCAGACTTGATTGAACGAGAAGTAGATGGTAACAAAGATTCGATTTCTTTATCTTCCTTAGAGGGTGAAAACACTTGGTATGAACAAGCGGTAAATGAGTTGGTACGTATCGTCGGTGGTAAAATGGTCGGATCATCTTTATTAGAAGATCGGAAATCGGAAAGAGCCAGGTCGCCAAATCAACCCGAGACAACTCATTTTTGTTCCATCCCTGGGCGTTTCTTTGGGTCAACACCAATAGATCTTAGCCACGTTGGATGCACAAAAGAACAGACGCGAGAGGATTATCTAGATGGCCGATGGTGCAAAGGCAACCAGGATCAAAAAAAAGATGAAGTGTTTACATCAGAATTAAAAACAATTAAAGAGGAAATGCAAAAACAATACCGTAATCAACCGCTTACTCGAGAGATGGAGAAGGAATGCAAAATAGAGGCGCGTTCCCGAGCTGTTGCAGTTGAGCTATTACGAACAGGATCAGATGAAGCACGTATTGCCCTCTTTATGAAATTGACAATTGAAAATAACCTTCCGTGTAATACTTCATTGAATCTAAGAACCCCATTAGATCAGGCAATGGCTCGGAAACATCTCACACTTCGAGGACCGAACATTCTTCACAGCGTAAAGTTAAGTGCCAGGTCTTCAAGCGAAGGCGAAAGCTCTTTGACAGAAGAGGATGTAGTTGATAATGCTGAGCGGCGATCCAACGAATCCTTAGCAAGTGGCGGAGCGACTGAGCGTTCAAGCGATGATTCGAAGATGTCAGCAGTTTGGCAGGGTCAGGGTGCATCGTCCGGTGGTGGGGGCTTGTTCAGTGGACTTTGGAATTGGATGTCAAGCGGCCGATCAGATCCCGAGGCCGCTGATTGGATAACGACTGCGAAGGATGCCATAGCGGAGGGGCTAAAAGGTAAAGCTATAAGTGAGGATGTAGATCCGGCAGATGGATTTGAACTTGCAGTTTTACCCGATTGGTGTCCAAACTTCGCAACAGATCTCCGTGATTCCATAGTTGGATTGGAAGATACAGATTTCGCAAAAAAAAAATGGACTGAATTCGTTATTAAAGGTCAAGCTGAAGAGCCATTATTACAGGTTATGCGGAATGCCGCCTCACAAGGAGAAGTCGCGTTAAAAGAATGTCTAACAAAAGTTTTAGATGAATCTTCCACATGCAAGCCAGACTTGTTGATCCACTATTTGAATCAGGCTGTGAAGAAGGTGCCGGAACAGCCATCTTCTAGGTTTGATCCAAACTCTTTAGTTGCAGTATTGAAAGAGGCCTGGGAACGAGGCCCTGGACCTTCAGAATCCAAACATCCGGGTATAGAGGGTTCTAAACAAGTACAGGAACTCCTATCGGATGGCGGTTTCAATCCGAAGAAAGGGGGATCAGGTTTTGGGGGAGATGAGTCGTAATTGTTCCCTTTTTAGAAAAAGTAAGAGAGGGGCATGAGCATTTACATGCTACCCTCCCTGGATCCTAGATCAACCGGTGTATTTTAACCAGCTAATGTGGAATTGGTTAAGATTATCTGGTTGCTCTGTTTTTTTGTATGAGACCAAGACCTCCCACCTTCCTGCCCTGATCAGTATGATATATATATCATTAACAAGGGCTCAATTTAGACATTAGATCACCATTTAGTAGAAACCCTATTCGTCAGCTGCCAAGTAGGCTGGATAGGGTCTTGTTGTTTACGGCAGTATTAAGGCCTATCTATCCGTTTTTTTTGTTTTAAATGCCTAGCTTCAATCGGGTTATCTCCTAAGAGATAGAGAATTTAAAGTTCGTTACTCTGTTATTCTTATACATGGTTTATGCATAACACTCTTACCATCAATATTTTAATGCTTTTTACAATAGGTGAGTGTTATTTAAAACGTTCGGCACTATTTATCATTTCTTTACTTTCCCGGTGTATAATTAAGGTAACAGAACAAATGAGGTTTATATGAACATCACGTTTACTCCAGCGAAAGCAGCGCCTCCAGCTGGCCCTACTTTTACAACAAGCGGAATAAACGGGATCACGCCAAAATCTATGAGCGAGGCCCAAATCCAGACGGTCCAAGGTATATTTAAGGCATTCCAAGAAAAACTCGTTCCGACCTTGAAAGAAGGGTCCGAGCCTACATTGGATAACATCACCGAAATGAATTTTAAAAGCGGGATGATTATTGGTTCTGTGGGTGGAAAGGCAAGATATGTACATGTGAGCGTACTCACCCCCGCTTTACAAACAGAATATCAAAACATTCAATCCAAATTACAAGAAGAATTTCACTGTAAAAAAGAGAAATTAAATTCAAAGATTTTAGACCCTAATTCATCTACTAGTCCTGTGTTAAATACCCAGAGAACAGCGCCCCGCGGATGGGTCCGGCCATCATTAGATCTATCGACATTGGGACTTAACACATGGTTCAGCAATAAGGCTGATGCTCGCTTTGAATATTACAGCCAGCAAACAGATTCTAAGGGAGCAGGCCTAAAGAGGGATGGCAAAGATCCTGTATATATTCATGACGAAGCCCTGCAATTTTTTGATAAAGAAAGGCGCAACCTTGAAAGCAAGTATGCGTCTGTATGGTGTAGCGATCCAAATGATTCTTCTATTCAGATGAAGATAGCTGAGGAGGCTCGTGATAGAGCCGCAGAATTTGTCGTATTTTTAGGTGGATCGAATGGGGATCGTCTGCATTTATATTATGAAGTGACGAGCCTTGCAGCTCTGAGAAATGATTTAGATGATCGCCTAATGCACACACCATTTGAAAAGGCTATGCAGAGGAAGAATCCAGTGGCTATACCGACAGCCCCAACAGCATCAATGGCACATAGGATAGGAGCAATCGCTGAAACGTTCGTAGACAGAGTTCGTGGATTATGTGAAAAGCGCAGAGTTGATGATCCTGCCAGCGGTGATTCTTCACCGGAGGGGAGAGGGTCATCATCCTCTAGCGAAGCGGATGAGGGGATTGTGGGCTCTTTTTCTGATGTAGCGTCAGGTGATTTTTCTCGAGCATCGTTAGATGTAGAGCGCCGATCGGATGTATTACGAATGGATGAGTCAATCCAAGACTTGATGCTAGGAGCTGCTGCGGCTGAAGAAGGTCCAGGGGTGCGAGTAGAGCAAAAAGAATTCTTAACGAATTTAACAGGCAAGGTTGCTGCATGGCAGGAAAAAGCTAAGGAACTTCTTACAAACAAACAGACAGATTTTAACTTCCATAAGGCCGTCTTGACCGCTTTTGCAAAAAACCCTACACACCAGGCAGAGATCGATCGGCTTTTTGATCTCGAGTCAGAAACAGTACGACCAAAAGATGGTACTCCTTGCATTTTAGATGAGGGTAAACAGGCTATCATCACAGAATTGCTTGAGCCTATATATGAACCTGCTGAATTAGAAGAGGCATGGAAATCCGATCCGGATTTTATGCTAAAAGCTATTACCATTTATCCCTGGATAGTGAGTGATGCCGAGGATGACTTCTCAATCCAAGACGACTTTATAGCAAAAATGCTGGCCTCGACAAATCAACATCCAGCAATAAGGGACCATGACCAAAAAAGACAAGAAGAGCTTGCTCACACACCGGGTGCAGTTGGAATATGGCAAGCGGCAAAGACTGAAACACCTACCCAAGCACCTTTAAAAGGTACAGAGCTGTGGTTAAGTCGGCTAACGATGGATCAACTGCAGAAACACAGCGAGAACTTTTCCAAAGATCATATAGCTGGGGAACAAGCCAAAGAGGGAGCATTACCGCTGTCTCAATTGATCCAACGTGTTAGAAAGGAGGGGTTAGATAAGGTATTTAAAGACAACAAGGAAGTGCTTAGCGATTTAAAGAGCGTGCTTAAGCGATATAATCCACAAAACACAGGTTTCGGAATAGGCCGACCATTCAATGTCAAGGTCAGCCAAAGCCTTATTGAGGCAGCATTCGCTCACAAAAAAGGTTCTCTGTTTGGATGAAAATAGTAGATAGTCGGCTATGGACTCGATGGATTTATAAAGGGCTTATTCCGCTTAAGAGCACATCAGCCACCTCTTTGCTTGCATTTTTCTCTCCAAGGATCGTGATAATATCGTGGCAGCTGTCTTGGCAGAGGGTGTGTTGGTGAGGGTCTAGAAGGGATGTCGCCTCTTGTAATAGAGCCTGTGGGGTGAGCTTTGGGCCTATAAGCTCGGCGAAGATCTTGCGGCCCGCTAAAATATTGGGCAGGCTGTAGTAGGGTAGATCCACACGCAGGATATGCTGGGCTATAAAAATATCTAGGCGCGTGGCTCCATAGGTGACAACGGTTGGCACCTTGTGGAGGGCAAGCTCGAGCGTCACCGTGCCCGATTTAGCAATCGCTATATAGGCCATATTCATCAGATCATACGTTCTACCTGCCTGAATAAAAGAAATTCTCTGTTTGTTATCAAGCCCATATGCAGATAGGATCTGCTCGATCTTTGAGACCAGAGAGGGTCTGGCAGTAGATATGGCAAAATGCAGGTGCTTATCTTTTCCCATCAGATCTTTTATGAGCCCTGCATAGAAGGGCATGTTCCTATCTATTTCTTTGCTGCGGCTACCTGGAAATATAGCCACCACCTTCTTGTCTACAAGATCCTCTATGGGGATAAACTCATGCTCTTTTATGCGGGTCACTAAAGGGTGTCCTACATAGGTGACAGGCAGGCTCGATCCTTCAAAACATAGCTTTTCAAAGGGCAGGATACATAAGAGCTGGGAAAGGGAGCGCTCCATCGTTTTAATCCTTCCTTTGCCATGGACCCAGACAGAGGGACAAATATAATGGATAAGCTCTGCCTTAAACCCTCTTTTTTTCAAGTACTTTTCCATCCGCAGGTTAAAACCTGGGTAGTCGATGAAGATGGCAGAGCGGGGGTTCATAGCAAGGATCTGCTTGCCTATAGAATAAAAGTGCTTGATAAGTCTTGGAAGGGCGCAAAAGACATCGAAAAAACCCATCACCTGAAACTCTTCCATAGGAAGGATGCAGTCGATGCCAAGGGCTCGCATCCTTGGGCCTGCAACCGCTGCGATCTTAAGGGATGGGTCTTTTTTTCTTATCTCTTGGATGAGCGCCTCTCCATGCAGATCTCCACTTGGCTCTCCCGCAAAAATAAAGATGTCGTAATTCATACAAGATTCCAAAGGTGTAAAAGCCAGCACGCCCCCTCTTCAAAGACGGCCTTTGAGGTACCATGCCCTTGATGTCCGATCGGTGGTGTCAGCAAAAGCTCTATATGGGGTGAGCGGATCTTGTGGTTATGGGCTATTTCAGCAAGGGTATAGACAAAGTCAAAACACACTATGGTGCTCACACGGGTATCTCTATTGCTGATATAGAGCCGGATTTTTTTGTCTATAAGATCGGCAATCTTATTGTTTACATCCAGTCCTTGGACTAAAGGGTTATGGGCAAGGGAATTTATCTCTTTGGCTTGACTGAGTTGAATGAGAGGGGCAAAACCTAAGATGTTTTTAATGAAGGGAGCTCTTGCTCCTATCTCTAAGGCTACAAAGGCCCCGCGAGACAGACCCATGACAGCTACCTGCTCGGGTAATAAAATACCCTCTGCTAAAAACGACTCGATAGAAAGGGCTGTAGCATCTAAAAAAGGGGTTAAGGGATCTATTCCAGAAGATAGGTCTTCTGACCATACTTTGATCGCATCGACAGCTCTGTGGCCAGCACCGTGTGCTGGCAGGTCGATAGAAAAGATCCTTATAGGATGCTCTTTTAAGATTTCAACGGCTTGATTAAATGGATCTGTAAGAAGGCTCTCTTCTGCAGACAGAGCAAAGAAAAAGACCGCTGGCAACGGACCTTCTGAGAGGTCCTTGCCAAGGTAATAAAAAGTTTGTCCTATGCGGCTGATACAGGGGCGCAACGTTATGACCCTTCTTTCTTAGGGCCCTTGGGGCCGGCCTTACGCCTGCGAGGTTTTCTGGCGGCGCTAGGGGGTCCATCGATTGCCTCTTGCCAGTCTTCCCAGATTTTTTGGAGTCCCGGCTCTATAAAGCTTCTGATCTCTAAAAACTGTAGGGCAAGGAAAAAGTTAGGGTCGTTAGGGATCCTTAAAGGCCCTGCCTTTCTTTTTTCTAAAGGAGTTAGCCTATATTGGAAGGTCAGTACTGAGACAGCCTCCATTTTGATTTTACGAGGCAGCTGCAAAAAAGAGTGAAAGACCTCTCCTATCATGTCATACGCTACATCTTGAATCTCTCCTAGATGTGGATTTTTTCCTCTCTCGACATAACGGGTTTGAATTCTTTTTTGTAGCATAGGAAAGAGGATGTTGCATAACAAGACTGCCCGGTCGATAGGAGGCATATTCACATGATAGCAGTTGGTATCTACCTCTTGCAGATATCCGTAGATATCTTGCCCTTCAGGCATCTCTAAAAATACTGCTACCTCAGGCATCATCAGCTGCAAAAAACCATAGTCGCTAAGGAGAGCAAAAAAAGATTTAGACGCTCCCGATTCGAGCATACGCAGTAACTCTTCAAGGACTCTTGCAGGAGAGCTTTTGGTGATCTCATGGCGCGTCTCTAAAAGGGCTATGTGCGCGTCATGATCGATTTCAAAACCAAAGCGGGCTTTAAATTTTAAAAGGCGCAGCATCCGGACAGGATCTTGCTTAAAACGTAAAAAAGGCTGTCCAATTGTTCGCAAAAACCTTTTTTCTATGTCGTTGTAGCCACCGACATAGTCGATTACCGTCTGGTTGGAAGAATCATAAAAAAGGCCGTTGATCGTAAAGTCTCTGCGCAGAACATCTTCTTCTGGAGATCCCCATTCATTATCCCTTAATATAAGAGTGTCTGCTTCATTATTGCCAGAGCGAAATGTAGAGACCTCGAGTACGTTCTCTCCAAAACGGATATGTGCTAGCCGAAATCTTCTTCCTATGAGTAGGGCATTTCTAAATAGTCTTTTTATCTGCTCAGGTTCTGCAGAGGTCGAAATATCAAAGTCTTTAGGTGTGTGGTTTAGAAGTAGGTCTCTGACGCTGCCTCCTACAAGGTAGGCAGTAAAGCCTGCTTGCCGCAGCTTTTGCATCACAAATAATGCATCGGGATCGATTTTTTCTATCGGTAAACGGTGTGTTTCAAAAGGGTATATTGTTTGTTTCACGAGTTTTATTATGTTTTGAATTCAAAATGTACGCTGTAAAATAAGGACTCAAAGTAGAGTATTTTATCGAAAAAGTCAAGGATCTGTGCATAGGGCGTCAATGTAAATATTTATTTACTTAAAAAGGGGGCGTTTGTGTTTTCAAGGACATTAAATTCGTTAGATTGATATATTGTTACGATCCCTCATTTACCTTGGAAGTACTATGATCAGATCGATGAAAAAAATAGTAACAGGTGCCTTGCTTGTTGCTGGAACCGCCATCGGAGCCGGTATGCTAGCTTTGCCGGTGGCAACAGCTCAAGGGGGATTTATTCCAGCAGTTGTTCTCTATGTGCTATGCTGGTTGTTTATGTCCATTACAGGGCTGTTACTCCTTGAGGTCTGTCTTTTTATGCCAAAAGATGCCAACTTGATTTCCATGTCGTATCATCTGCTAGGAAATAAGGGTAAGATCCTCAGCTGGGTTCTCTACCTATTTTTATTTTATTCTTTAAATATCGCCTATGTAGCAGGGGGTGGTGGATTTGTCTCTACCGTATCGGCAGGGGCTATTTCTCCAAAGCTTGGAATCCTTATTTTTACTTTGGTCTTTGCTCCGTTTGTCTATCTAGGGACCAGGTCTGTTGGTAGAGTCAATCTTATTTTAATGGCAGGGCTGTGTCTGAGTTATATAGGTTTTGTCATTTTAGGCTATAAACATGTGAATTTTGAGTTTTTAAGCCGGCTCAGCTGGCCCGCCTCTTGGCTTGCTCTGCCCATTGTGTTTACCTCGTTTAGCTATCAAGGGATTATTCCAAGCCTTACCTCTTATATGCAAGGTAATGCAAGGCTTGTGCGAGCAGCGATTCTTATCGGCACAGCGCTACCCTTATGTATCTATATTATTTGGGAGTTTTTAATCTTAGGGATCGTTCCTTTGGAAGGCACGCTTGGTCTGGCTCAGGCTAAACTGCAGGGACAGAGTGCTGTTTTTTCTCTAAGGTATTATTTAGAGTCCCCATGGATTTATGCAATTGGTCAGTCGTTTGCTTTTTTTGCTCTAACTACCTCTTTTTTGGGAGTTGCCCTTGGACTTGTTGACTTTTTAGCCGACGGGCTGCGGGTTGGCAAGGGAGCAAAGAGCCGGCTGCTTCTTTGCGCTGCTGTATTCATTCCCCCTGTGCTCGTTGCCTTGTGGAATCCTGGAATTTTTCTTTCTGCGTTAACCTATGCTGGAGGGATTGGATGCGCGCTTCTCTTGGGGCTAATACCAGTTCTAATGGTATGGAGGGGAAGGTATCATAAAGGGTATGGTCTGCAGTATGCTCAGGTGGGTGGAGGTAAAGCAATACTTCTTCTGCTCATGGCAATTGTTCTTGCTGAACTAGTCATGGAGTGTATCTTAGAGATCTGGCTATAAACTGCTCAGTTCTTTAAGGGTTTGTAGGGGGAGGGGAATAGGTTGTATAGGTGATCCCGTCAACTACAAAACTACCTGTATTGATCTTTTCAACTCCAGAGAGCTGTAGATTGGGTGACTGGAGCCAAAAATTGCGAGTTGATAGGTTCGATAGAGAATATCCTATACCGGCGACATTCATATTGTTGCCGGTCAGGTTCAGATCTAGGGTTGTATCCGGAAAAGTGGTAATCTTGATCCCATTGAATGCTGAGGTGGCTTGGTTATTAGATAAAATTAGTGTGCTATTTACACTAGAACCTACAAAGCCGAAGATTATTTCTATACATGATGGGACAAGAGTATTGTCTATTTTGTTGTTGTAGATATAACCTGTAAATTGAGCCTGTGCATGTATCTGCATATTCAATAAAGCACCCTCTGAGGATGTATTGTCATTCACATATATTGATACAGAATTAACCCCGGGGTCAGCTTGGAAATCGATTCCTCCGGAGTTAGAGTTATTGAATTGATTCTTTTCGAAGGTTATATTCAAAGCGCCACCCCCCGTGTAAAATCGGGTATTATATAAGCCCGTTTCCGTTTGGGTGAGTGTATTTCTCTTTATTCTTAGCTCGCTTGTTCCATATCCATTAAAATTGATCGTCTGCATAGAAGCTAGTATATTGTTGTCTAATATATCAAAGCAGCCTATCGACGTTGGATCGACAGTAATCAAAATAGACTCTGATGCACCTTGTAGAAGGTTGTTTTGCATCACGACTGTGGATTGAGAGTTGCTGGTAGAATCAATTAAGATGTTATTGGTGATATTTGAGAAGCTATTGTTTGCGATTCTAAAGTCTGCCCCATTGGGATTCTCTATTAGAATTCCAGTATTTGCGCCCGTTCCCTGATTGTTTCCGATCTTTATCAGCCCAATAGATCCTTCTAAATGACAGTAGTTATTCCCTTGCGATATAAAGATATTGTCGTTGATAGTAGCATTTTGAATCCCAAGCCCATAAATAGAGTATCCCTTCGAACTATTGATTTGAAACCCTTGGACTATATTGTCATTGGCAAGGGTTATCTGATTGCTTATATTCGGGATGTCTCTAGTTTGCGCAGGGATCTGTACAGGCCCGTATTTAGACAGAGCTGTAAAACTCGTTGCAGATCCCTGTAGCCACTGCTGATTTTGTAAGGTTATCAGATTCAGATCAGGGTATGGCAAGTAACTTGGATAGACGTAGATCATATCGGTAGGTTTAGAGAAAGTCTGTGCAATAGCTAGATCCTTGTAAGGATGTTCAGCTGTTCCGTCTCCATCCTCTGGCGCGTCTTGGTTTACAAAAACAATGTTTAGTGGGCTGCCTGTGAAAGGATCGATTGCCTGCGTTGTTTGTTGGTTTAGATGGGTCACGATCATTTCAAAGCGGGACACTGGGTCGGTAAGATTTCTTTCTAGAGCAATCTTTTGATAACAAGTTCTTTTAGCGGTTTTAGTTTTAACTCTTTTGCCAACAGGGAAGTTAAGCCCCACTGTCCCTTGAATAATCCTTTTAAATAAGGTGTCGTATGAGCCTTGCAATTCAAGGGTTATAAAGCGGGAGAGATTTGATCGGAGGCGGCCGTACCCACCCGTTGTATTTAGATTCCGGTCCCCTTGAAAATAATACCCACCTACATAAGCATCGAGGGTGTAAAAACCTCGATGAATGAGCGATCTGCCTATATTTGCATCAGCCCCTTTCATCGCAATTTCTCGGTTGATATGGAGCAGGGCCTGATGGCCTGAGAATTGATCAAACTCCCTGTTTCTAATAAAAGAAGATTGGATAATAGGAAGATAGCCATTGGCATTGAATTTCCACTGGGTCCCCAGGATCTCAATGCCGCAACCGATTTGCTGGAAGGTTACATGCCGCGCTTTTCTAAAATCATAAAATACGTTCAGTCCCAGCACGACGTTTAGGTTGTTAGGTAGATATCGGATCCCGGCTCCAATATTGGCTGAAGGGTGCCCATCATTCGATACATGCCCGCGCAGATCAAAGAAAGGGTACATGTTATAGATAGGGACCCAGTTGAAGAACATATCAAGCGAGGTATACCCCTGGTTGTACCCGATTCCTTTATTTTCTGTGTGTGATGTACTAAACCTAAAATGATTGGGCCCCTTTTCACATTCTTCTGTTGGCTCTATAGGAGTGACGGGTAGTTCCTCATCATCTGAGACAGCGATCATCGCTTGAGGTCTTGAGGAAGAGCCGGTTCTTTTTAGGGGCGCTGTTTTGGCACTCGGGCTCTTTTTTTGCTGACGAGTAGGTGTTTTTTTTCTCTCAGGAACCCTTCTACTTGGTTTTGGTTCATCATCAAAAGATGACTGGGCAAGGTCTGAGCGTTTATATCTTTTTGATGATGGAGTGGGACTACTTACTGCATTCACAAAAAGAGGAATGGTTAAAGAGTAACAAAGCAGGCTTGCAACAATCTTATTCATCAGCATTCTGGCAGTTTAAGTAGATGACTGTAGTAAAAATTTATTAAAAAAGTGCTTGTATCATAAAAAATTTAATGGGAGAAGGATAAAAGTGCCTCCTGATTTTTTTTTAAAAAATCCTCTTTCCAATAGTAGTGATCTAAAAGAGCGGTTGTGTCTTTACCAAGTATGAGGTAGCTCAGATAGAGAGCTTCTATCGAAGCTAACCCTTTAGCAGGATCTGGGCAGTCGTCTTGTCTGCGTGGATAAGCGGTGACAAAACAGCTGGGAAGACGCCGGATGATCCTTGGGTATTTAAGCCCTTTGTGGCCTATCATATTTTGCGCATAGCGCCATGTAGCATCGATGAGAAAAATGCCCATGTGAGCATCGTTGTAAGACAGCTCCTCCCCCTCCATTCCTAAAAGCAGGTAGTGCTCAGTATCGGGTAAGGTATGACAAGGATAAGTTAAAAAATGGATGTCAGAGCGGGTTTCAAGACCCCTTAAGCTACATTTTTTTAAGTTTTCCCGTTTGTGGCGCAAGATAATGGTGGGTAGAAGACTTTCCATAGATTACGTGCTCGTTGTGTTATCTGCCCTATTATATGGGCTCAAAAGAGAAAATCTCAACGAGCAAAGGGGTTAAATGCAAGAAAACAGTTGGGATAAAAAAAACTTTTTTTTATACCGCAGATTAAGGTTAGGTGATCATGTTTTTTTTTCGCTGCTTTTGCTTCCTTCAGTCTTTTTTTGTCTGTTTTCTTTCATATGCAGGGCAAGCGGGTAGTTTGTCTTTCTCTCTTAACAGCCCGAAAGAGCTGCAGACCCTACAAGAATATGCAAAGGGTAGTAAGCTGCCTGTCTTCATATTTTTTGTCGGAACGACCTGGTGCCCTTGGTCTGAAAAAATGGAGAGGGAAGTTTTTGCGGATCCAATCTTTACTCAGCAGATGCAAGGGATGTGTTTGATTGCCAAAGTGCAGATGCCAGCTAAAATCGGTGAAGATCCTCACAGTATTGAAATCAAATCATTAATGAAACAGTTTGATGTTCAAGAATCACCAACTATTGTTCTTGTATCTAGCCAGGGACAGGTGATTAAAAAGGAGGGTTTTTCTCAATTAAAGGTAGATGATTTATGTGCCTATTGGAAGCAGTGTTTGATCTCATATGATCAGATAAATGCTATATTACAGGAGCCTAAGGGGTGCTTTGATGAGGCAGAGTTGCAAAAAATGTATGCAGAGGTAAAGCAGCTGCGTCTTGAAACGCTGCAAGATCCAATTTTAAAGATCGCTCTTTCGTTTGCAAAAGAGCCGTATTTTTATGTTGAACAATATGAGAAATTATCTCGGACTAAAAAACTTAAGTCCCCTGAGATGGCCTCTGTGCGTAAGAAGATTATAGATCTAGATCCTGATAACAAGCACCTGTCTCATTTGCATCTTGCGATGATCGATTTTGCTAAAAAACAGGTCTGTAGTAAGCAGAAGAAAAAGCCACATCAGGTAGCTTCCCCTCTTTTAGATTACATTGAAAAGTATGGCAAAAAGGATGGGCAGCATCTAGGGAATATTGAAATGCTACTTGCTCAGTTTTTTTTAAGTCGTGGTGAGTATCAATCAGCGCGTGAGTATGCTAAAAAATCTTATACAAGGGCAGGGAGTGACTCAATCAAAAAAGAGCGTCTATCTCTTGTTGAATATATCGACCTCTGCTTGCAGACAAAGTAAGACCTTAGTCTATAATTTGCCAGGGGGTAACCCTGAGCACTTCTTTGGGGATTTCAAATAAAAAACGGGAGGGTGTTGTAGAGATTTCTTTGCCCATTTTTTTTCTTTTACGTGCCATGCTTATAATTAGGTGTCTTCTAGCCCGGGTGATTGCTACATACATAAGCCTCCTTTCTTCTTCGAGTCCTTTTTCTAACACACTTTTTTCATGGGGGATAATATGATCTTCAACACCTACTAAAAAGCAGATATCAAATTCTAGTCCCTTAGAACTATGAATGGTCATCAGGTGGACTCTGTCGAGCTTATCTTCTTTTTCTTGGAAAGGCAGCTTTTCTTGTCCTAGCTGCGAGGTTGAGATAAAGTCAGAGAGGGATTTATCCCCATCGGTATGGTTTTCATAATCAGAGAGAGACTCAACGCATTGAAGAACATTTTCCCATTTAAAATCGCGCATCTTTTCACTTTTAACATCTTCTTGAATCGCTTTTTTATAGTCGATCCGATCCACGAGCCATTCAAACGCTTGATGGAGTGGAGCTTTTCTAAATTCATCTTGAGCCTGATCTATAATCTGTAAAAAGCTACTAATGCCTGCAAGGGCTTTATCTGATAGCTGCTCGCTCAGGGGACTGTCTCCTACCGATACTTGCCTTAATGTTTCAAAAAGACCTTTTTTCTCAGATCGATTATATTGAGTGAGTAAGTCAAGAGTTTTTTCTGATATCCCTCTGCGTGGAACATTGATAATTCTCAGAAGAGCTTCTTCATCGAGTGGGTTGCTAATGGCTTTCAGATACGCTAGAACATCTTTGATTTCTGTCCGTTCATAAAATTCTGTTCCTCCAAAGATTGCAAAAGGGATCCCCCTTCTCCACTGACCGTTATCTTCCCATGCTGCCTGGGTGAGAGCTGTTTCGAAATTTCTCGATAGCAGGTTAGACCTGTATAGGATCGCTATATCCTTCCACTGGACTTTTTTGTGTTTCTTATACCAAATCAGCCTTTGAATCACTCCTTGTACTTCCTCTGTTTCTGTCGGCGCGTGAAACAGGGTGATAGGATCTCCCTCTTCTGTCTTACTCCAAAGGGCTTTAATATATCTTTCTTTGTTATTGGCAATTACGCTGTTGGCTCCTTTAAGGATAAGAGGGGTGGATCGATAATTTTGCTCTAGTTTAATCACTACAGGAGCCTGAAAATGTAGAATATTTTTAATTTCTGCACCCCGCCAACCATAGATTGACTGATCATCATCACCGACGACACATAGGTTCTGATTTTTGCTGCTTAAAAGAGTGGCAAGACGGTATTGAATAGGGTTAGTATCTTGATATTCATCGATCATAAGATAGCGATAACGTGTTTGATATTGCTCTAGAACAAGGGGGTGATTTTCAAAAAGTTCAACGGTGAGCGATAAAAGGCTGTCAAAGTCAACTGCGTTATACGCTCGCATACACGTGTGAAGCTGTTTCATGATTTCATTACTAAAAGTGTCGTGCCATGTAGGGATCTGTCCAATCAGTTCTTCTTCTGCAATCCCTTTGTTTTTTGCCTCAGAAATTTTTTTGATAAGCGGCTGTATCGAAGGGAGCTCTCCACTGTGCTCTAGAGAGTGCCTTACCATCTGTGTGAGGAGTCTCTTAACATCTTTTTCATCATATAAGCTAAAAGAGCCAGTATAACCTAATTGATGGATCTCTTTTCTTAGCACCTGCATGCAGAAGCTATGAAACGTACATAAAGTGACTTTACGCGCAGTTTTTGTAGGTATAATTTTACCAAGCCTTTCCTTCATTTCTCCAGCTGCTTTATTGGTAAAGGTCAGGCCTAAAATAGAGGTAGGATCGATTTGCTTGTTTTGGATCAGGTGGGCCATTCTATAGGTGAGCACGCTGGTTTTTCCGCTGCCGGCTCCGGCTAGAATTAGGACTCTACCTTCGGTTGCTTGTACCGCTTTTTGTTGCTCTGGATTCAGGTGAGAAAACATGTGTAAACTGCAATTTTAATTTAAGTTTTTTTTCGAAAAAGCAATTGCAAGTCTAAAACAATATCTTGTTTTTTTAAATGAATAGGAATGAAGCGAGGTAGAATATGGATTTCAGTCCCAAGGGGGAAGGTCTCAGAGCACTCCCGAAAGGCTTCTCGAACGACCCGTTTAAAACGATTTCTATCATGGGCTTTACCAAATTTTTTGGAGATGGTAATCCCAAGTTTGGGGCAAACAGGCTTTTCTTGGTGGGTGTATTGAATAGAAACAAACTTTCCCGCGAGGCGACGACCTTCTCTTGCGATTCTTTGAAATTGCTTTCTTTTTAGAATTCGTGCCTCTTTGGGAAATTTCACGCTCTTACGCTGTTGTCAGGCGTTTTCTGCCCTGTCTTCTTCTGCGATTAACGATTTTTTTACCATGGGATGTTTTCATTCTTTTACGGAATCCACATGCTTTTTGACGCTTAACTTTGCTCGGCTGATATGTACGTTTCATGATGTAAACCTGAGTTTCTAAAAAAATTTGAATCCATCCTATCCTAAAATTGGTTATCCAGCAAGAGTAAAATCTTATAAATCGACCTTGAAAAGAATTAGCACAGGGCGTATAAATGGAGCTAACTTTTATTTTAGTATTTAGGTTTATTCATGAAAGTCAAAGCTTCTATTAAAGCAGACCCTTCAAAAGGGGATAAAATCGTTCGTAGACAGGGCAGAGTTTACGTAATCAATAAAACAGATCCAAATCGTAAGCAGAGACAAAAAGGTCCTGCACGTAAAAAGTAAGGAATAGCAGAGATTTATGGCAAAATGTTCTTCTATAGCAAGACAAAAAAAACGTGAGCGCATGGTTTCTCTTAAGTGGGAAAAGCGTCAACAACTCAAAGAAGTGATTAGAAATCTTAATACAGGTGATGAAGAGCGTATGAAAGCTGTGGTAGACTTAGATAAGTTGCCTAAAAATTCTTCTCCTGTTCGTCTTCGTAACCGCTGCCAAATAACAGGTCGCGCCAGAGGATTTTTACGCAAGTTTAAACTCTCTCGTCTTTGCTTCCGAGACATGGCAAATTCTGGATTGATTCCTGGAATCGTTAAAGCTAGCTGGTAAGACTTCTCTGTTTTTTCATAAAAAAGACCTCATTTCTGAGGTCTTTTTTTTATCCCTTTATTTCTTCTGCAGAAAAAAATACTTCACTAAACCGTTTCCAGTCTGAAAACTCTTCATTCCAAACCCAACTACTGGTAAAGACTCTGTCTTCTTTCCAAGCAAGCTCAAGAGCGTTAAAACTCATCGGACCTTGTTGCTTTTGCTGAATATCTAAGTAATACCATAAAATATGTGGAGCCGTATTTGTTGAGAGGTTTTTTGCAGAAGTAGAGGCTGTTTTAAGGCTTGAATCTTCTTTTTGTTTTCCCCCCTTCCTTTTTAAGCGCCATATCTCATAATAGCGAAGAACGAAAAGAAGAAGTAGGCCGAGCAGGCCCAGTAACATCCCGAGAAAAAACCATTTACGGGGACTACGTCCTTGCTTTTTAGCAAAGTGAGCGCAAATAGATCCACAGATCGTCCAAATAATTAGAGTAAAAAAATCTTTCGCCATTTTTATTTACCTCATGAAAAACAGGAGATTCTTTGAGAGAATCCCTTGGAACAAATGTTTTTTTTTATATAGTAGTTTACTTTAAATAGATTAAAAATACGAGGAAGAAATCCATGCATAGCCCACTACAACATATCGATACAAAAGAAGTCGAGCTGCCTGATACTGTTTTTATTCGGGATATTGAAGGAAAGGTCTTTCAGTCTATTGCCGTACAATGTCTATCTGGCATCGACGGTGTAGCTCCTTTAGAAGGAAGCTTTCTCGATAGCCTTCTTGGTAGAGATTCTATCGAAAGCCTGCGGGGAGTCTGTGTTGAGCAAGACCCAAAAAACCATTCAGTGGCTTTAAAAATCGAATTAAACGTCGCCTATGGAGTGTCTATTCCTCAAAAAGCAGAAGAGGTGCAGATGAAAATCCTTGAGCAGATAAGTAGCTATACAGGGCTGCACGTATCTCGTGTTCATGTGATTTTTAAAAATTTAATTAGCCCAAAACATCATGCTAGTGATGAAGGGCGTTCTTTAGCCAGCGCCATTCTTGATAATATGGTTAAAGATCCTGTTCATCAATTTAGTCCACAGTTTGAATAGGCAAAGCTATGAAAGGATCGAATGTATTGCTTTCAGCCCTCCATTTTATGCAGGGCTCTTTCCTTATCCTCTCAGGGCTTTTTTTACTGGCTCTCGGTAAAATTCCTGATGTCCGGTGGGCTTTTTGTAGAATGATCGAGCACCACCCAAAGCACGTTTTTAATGTAGGTATGGCATTATTGGCTTTTGGATCAGTTTTATTTTTTATTTTGTATCAATTGTATAAAACAAGATTTTATCAAGTCAGGATGGGATCTGCCGATGTAGAAGTGGATCCAGCTTTGATCCGTTCGTATGTCCTTTCGTGTATCACTCCCTTAGATCAGAAGGTCCCTTTATTTTGTGAGGTGATCGTCCATAAGGATCAAACTCTTGAAATTGTGACTAAATGGCCCTTAATGGCAATAGAGGAACATGAAAGAAAACTTTTGCAGACACAGCAGAAAATAGCCTCTTTTCTTCAAGAAAAGATGGGATATAAGAGAGAATTTTTGTTTACAGTGGCATTAGAATAATCTTAGGAAAGGCTTGAAGTATAGCCTTTCCTAAGGCATTTGATGATTAGAAGTCAAAACGAGCTTTTGCAGTGACTCCCTGCGTAGTTAAATCTCCACTTCTGCTATCTGTATAGAAATCAAATTGGTTTTGACTGAACCATACCTGCTGCTCCCAACCTACTTGCAGAGAAAAATGGTAACGGTCTCTATAAAACCACTCTTCTTTGCGTATGCCTAAAGACATTTCGAGCACCGGTTTTACCGTATGTAGTGGCGCTTTTACATCATAAAATGTCGATGTTTTATCGATGGTTTTATCTTCTCTTTCTACACTAAAACCTCCCCATAAAGATGAGATGGCAAAATCTCCAAATAGACTCCAAGTCCCTGGCAAATGCCATGTCGTATCTAATCCGATCATAGGACCTACACCCCAGAAATCATTTTTACCGTTTATACGGATGGTTTCTATTTCTATGAAATTATATTCGATATTAAGAGACTGCTTTTGCCATGTCCCTTTAAATCCGATAAAAGGTCTTAATGAAAGAAATTTACTGATATATAAGCTGCGCCCGAGCTCCCAGTCGATTACATTAAAGTTAAGGCTCCATGAGGAGCTGGCAGATGAGAGTGAACTGTAATCAACACTATCGATATTTACAGGTATTAAATTCTCTAAAGGCAAGCTATCAGATGCATAGACTCTTTTATGGTTGTGATGAGGATTGAGCCAGGTGTAATTTAAATACATATCCCATCCATCATGACCAAAATTAAATCCGATGCCCGCTTTATAGCCAGAGGTGTATTTAAAGCGAGAAGAGTACTTGCGGCCTTGGTTTTTTACATCGCCACCCTCGCTTGTAGTTCCAGATACAGCAAATGAGAGGTTATCTTCACGAGCTGTCCAGTAAAGGTAGTCTGCTGTCAGATATAGACCATATCCATCAATGACTCTCGGGCCTGCGCTCGGTGTAATATTATCGAATGCTGTCATATGGTTTGTGATCTTGCCTTCAGGCACTTGGATTGTAGTGGAGTCCGCGAAGGCGGCTGCACTGATGGCAAGGGTTGATAGGGGTAAGAAAACGAGTTGTCGTTTCATAGAGAGTCCTTTAGTTTAAAAGAAAAATGAAAATATACAAAATAAAGGAGAAAAAAATCTTTAATAATATAGAGGTGAGTCTTAAAAAATAACGTGATGGATTATCTCTTCGATGATCAGCGGGATGTTGTCACATGAGTTCTGCTCATCCAAGGAATCTGCAAACATACTATTGGATGTTTAGAGCCCTGTCTAAACTGCATTCCCCCCCGTTTTTTCACATGCCTCTCATACATAAAATAGCCCTGACGTGTCGAGTTCAGGTGTTTCATAGCATCAGGGCCTGGTTTTTTTATGGGATGACTAAGGCCTGTCTATTCCCTTCTTTTTTTGATTTTTTAATACTTGGGACCCACCAGCTTGTGTTCAGGCTGGAAGATGATCAGGGTGCCTGCAAAGCTCCCTATTCTAATAGATCAGTTGATTTAAAAAATTGGTTTTTACGTAATTATCTAATTATTAATGCCTTAATTTTAATTAAAAATTAAATAAAATTTTATAATTTCTTTAATTAATTGATTTATAATTAAGGTAACAGAAAAATGAGGTTTTTATGTCATTTATCCATTTTGCAATATCCACAGATTCTATAAATCTAGATCGCCCTAAAACGACATCAATAAACGGCAATCAAACCAAAGCACCAATTGATCCTCAGCTAAAAGAGACAGTGACCCGTGTATTTAATGCATCAACTCCCCCCTCATTAGAGGAGCTGATGAGTCAGTTAGCAGACGAGAGGGTAGAAGAAGAGAAATTAAACCAGCAATGGTTGGGCAGTCTAAAAATAGAAGACCTTAAACTTCCTTTAGACGAATTCGAAAATAAATGCATATATCGGGATGCCAAACCCCCAGCTCGCCGCAGCATCGCGCAGGGGATTAGTTCCGCAGCCATCCCTAAGAGGGAGCGTCAGACTGGGGCATTGACAATCGAGGAATTGCTTGAAAAGGTCTCTAAGGATTCACTTGATGTTGTGTTTGATGAATACAACCAAGAGCTACTCGAGACTTTAAAGAAAGATCTTACAAACCAATCTTTGGGTAATGATGGAACTGTAAAGCATGTCCTGCTTAAAGCCGAACAGGCTAATTGCAGTGGAGGATCGCTCGAACCTTTAGTAAGAAAAAACAAAGCTAATGGGGGGCTCGGATCTTTTTTGACAGGGATAGGCCGTGGCATAGCTGATACTCCAAAGAAATCAACAGTTACAAACCCTATAAAAGCAGAGCGCAATAAGGAAGGCTCTGGCATTTTGCGTGCAGCGGATATCAATTCTGTCTAACGCTTTTTCTTGCGTAATTAAATTTTTTTTCGCAAACTATCAGCCTGATTGTTATATAAATCAGGCTGATAAATGATTACCTTGGCTAGAACATCAATCTGTCCAGGTATTACTCTACTTGCGGGTATCGGCTCAATGACTAAAAGAAGAATCAAATGTAGAGATGAAGCGTCATAAAAGTCGCAGAGGGCTGTTTAATCCAATACTAGTCTCTATTGTATACAACAAAAACCCTCATCCCTGATTATTAAGCAAGGGTGAATCGAGGTCTTGATTGAAGAAATCCCTCATTTTGCTTTATTAAAAAATTCGCGGATTGCTGCAATATCTTTTTTATTGATCCCTAAGACAGCTTTTAGGTCATGATCGGTTGCCTCTTTTATTTTTATCGGGCTGCCAAAATGGGTAAGGAGTCTTTTTCTTTTGACAGGACCAATCCCTGGGATCTCATCGAGCGCGCTTTTAATCGTTCGTTTCGACCTGCTTTTTCGGTGAAAGCGGATTGCTGTATCATGGGCTGTATCACGCACTGTTTGCAGAAAAAATAACAGATGCGAGCGGTAAGGAAGGATCAGTGGATCATCTTGGCCTTGCAGAAAGATTTTCTCTAACGACAGGCCTTTATCATGGCGCGCTCCTTCTTTGGCAAGTCCAATCACATCTACGTTTGTAATATCTAATTCTTTTAATACCGATAGGGCAACGTTGAGCTGACCTTTGCCTCCGTCGACAATGATGAGGTCGGGCAGGTCATCACTCTCTTTTGTTTTAATGAGCCTGCGATGCAGAGCCTGACGCATCGCTCCATAATCATCGGACTTATCAATACCTTTAATATGGAAATATCGGGTTTGTTTTTTATCTCTTTCTCCATCGAGGAAGGAGATCATACACGCAATCAGATCGGTCCCTGCCATGTTTGATGTATCAAAACATTCAATCCGTCTTGGGTATCTAATCAGACCCAGTTGATCTTGTAGATCCAGCAGCGTTTTTTCTTGGACGGCTTTACGATCTTGATGTTGGATAAATGTTGATTTTGCATTTTGACAGGCCAGTTTAACTTGATCTAGTTTCTCTCCTTTTAAAGGATAGAGAATTTTAATTTTGTGTGTATTTGTCTCAGATAGGACCTCTTCTAGCACAGCTACTTCTTCAAAGGAAGCACTTACCAAAATTTCCTCTGGTAAGGAGCTTTTTCCTTTGTAATTTTGCAGGATAAAAGAGGAGAGGATCTCTGCATCTTCCTGCATTACATCTGAAAATGAAAAGTATTCAGAGCCGGTTAATTTACCTGATCTAAAAAGTAGTTGCATCACCATAACCTCTGCCCCCTGACGGTATATGGCAAGGGCGTCGGTATCTTTTCCGCTCGCTTTAAAAACGAGCTGATGATCTCCTACTACATGTTCAATTTGCTCTATCGTTTTAAGAATAAAACCGGCTTTTTCAAATTCTAAGGCATCAGATGCCTTTTCCATTTCTTGTCGCAGCTGTCTTGTGATCTCTTTATCTTGTCCGCGCAGAAAACGGATCGCTCCTTGCACGTGCACCTCATACTCTTTGTGTGTGCACAGATTCATACAAGGGGCAACGCATCTTTTCATGTCATATAAAAGACAAGGCCTACTTCTGCGCTTTAATTCTTCATCAGAGCATTGTCGCATCGGAAATAATCTGACAAGTAGGTCATACACGCGCCTTGCTGCAAAGGCACTTGTATAAGGACCAAAGTAGAGCCCCTGGCCTTTTGCCTGTCCTTTATAACGGACAAGTTTCAGCATAGGCCATTGCTGTTTTGGATCGATGAAGAGACTGATATAAGATTTATCATCCTTTAATACCGCATTGTATTTCGGCTGATGTTTTTTGATGAGGGTGTTTTCAAGTAGCAGAGCCTCTTTTTCAGAACGGACAACAATTGTTTCTATCTGCTCGATTTCAGCCACTAAAAAAGGGATCATAGCCCTTGCATCCCTGCCTTCAGAAAAATATTGTTTAACCCTTTGCCGTAAGACTTTTGCTTTTCCTACATAAATGACTTTCCCTTCTTTATTTTTCATTAGATACACGCCAGGATCTAAGGGGAAGAGCTCAATTTGTTCTGGGTTAAAAGGCACTATTGATCCTTTGTGGGGTTTAGTCTGTCGGATTGTTTTTTTATTTGAATCACCCTTGGGCGGGGATTTTTTGAAAGCTTGTCTTTTTCTGTATTTAACATCTCCTCCTCTAATTGGACAAGAGGCTGCTGTGAGATGATATCAGAGACAGGGGAAGACTCTGTATTTTTGCATGACAGCAGCGTCACGAAGAATAAAAAAAATAAGGATAAGGTTATTGGCATAAGAATAGGTATCCCGTACAGGTTACGCACGTAGATTCTATCGTTGCCTTTGTAAAATTGTAAAGCGCTATAACGCATCTTATAGCACTTATCTAATGAAGTGTTGTTTTCCAATCGATGATTTTTTGTAGCGCCTGGATTGGGCTTAATGTATCAGGATTTACATGTTTGATCTCTTCAAGGATCGGATCAAGCTCTTTAAATGTATCGTCTAAGTAGGAAAATAAGTTCAGTTGCTTTGCAGATTTATTCTGTTTTGCAGCCAGGGGCGGTTTCCCCCCTTTTTCCTCTAAATCCTTAAGGACTTCTTTAGCTTTTTTAATGACAGCAGGTGGTAGTCCTGCAAGGCGGGCCACATGAATGCCATAGCTTTTATCTGTGCTTCCTCTAACGATTTTTCTGAGGAACGTAATCCCTTTTTCTGATTCATGGACTGCAATATGCAGGTTTAAAGCACCTGGAACCCTACGTTCTAGTTCTGTCATCTCATAATAATGGGTTGCAAACAACGTTTTGGGAGTTTTATTAGGTGTTGTCAGAAGATACTCAGCTACTGCCCATGCAATAGATACCCCATCGTAAGTGCTTGTACCACGACCAATCTCGTCTAAGATCACAAGAGATTTTGAGGTAACGTTATGTAGAATGTGCGCTGTCTCGGTCATCTCCACCATAAACGTAGATTGTCCTTTGGCTAGGTTGTCGCTTGCACCAATGCGGGTAAATACTTTATCGACAATGCCTATGTGAGCTCTTTTAGCAGGTAAAAAGCTCCCTATTTGCGCCAGAATAGCAAGAAGGGCTACTTGCCTAATAAAGGTGGATTTACCAGCCATATTAGGGCCTGTAATAACATACATCTTGTGATCTGCATCATCGAGAAAGACATCATTTGCAATAAATGATTCCCCTTTGAGGCTAGCTTCTATCACAGGATGTCTTCCTTGCTCGACATCAAATATAGCACTTTCATCGATCAGTGGTTTTATAAAACGATATTTTTTTGCAATAATTGCAAGAGAGAGTAAGCAGTCAATAGTTGCAATAGATGCTGCAATCGCGCGTATGTGACTTGCATGATAGCTGATCTGTTTACGTAGTCTTTCAAACAGATCCTCTTCGATCTCTTTGATCCGCTCTTCTGCAGAAAGCATTTTATGTTCGTACTCTTTCAGCTCCTCGGTAACAAACCTTTCAGCATTCACCAGGGTTTGCCTTCTTTCAAAATCACTGGGGATTTTTCCTGCCTGTCCTTTGCTCACTTCAATATAATATCCAAATACTCTTGTATAACCAACTTTTAATGTTTTAATTTCTGAGCGGTGTCTGAGCAGAGTTTGGTAATTAGCCATCCATTGGTTACTATCTGTCTGGATATTTCTTAGCTCATCGAGCTCTTGGTGATATCCGGTTTGAAAGACAGGACCATCGGCAAGGCGAAGAGGAAGTTCAGCAAGGAGCGCTCTTTGAATGTGGCACGAGAGTTCTTCTATATCAGATAGTTTGCCGATCTCTTGCTGTAAAAGAGAAGATAGCGGTAGCTGCTTTAATAGGCTCTGTATTTTAGGCACCTGGCTCATTGACATCCCTAAAGAGGCTGCATCTCTTGGCCCTGCATATCCTGTCTCAATTTTCATAATAAGCCTTTCTAGATCTCTAATCTGAGATAGCTCTTCTGTGAGCTCCTTAGTATAAGGACTGGCTAACAGGCATTCAATCGCCTCTTGCCTCATCTGGATTTGTCCTACATCTTTTAACGGATGTAAAAGCCATTGCTGCAGACGCCTTCCTCCCATAGGTGTTGAAGTTTCATCTATCAATGATAGAAGGGTATGAGATTGTTGTTTCTCATAAAGGGGTTTTGTCAGTTCCAAATGCTTTTGTGTTACGCTATCTAAAGACATATACTCAGAAAGGACTTGCTTTTGAACCTCTTTGACATGGTCTATCGAAAGGTGTAATTCATTTTTTACATAGCTTAATAAAGCACCAGCGGAGCTGGTAGCAGAGCTCATCGACTCAAGCCCAAAGCTGTCTAAGCTGTGTAACTGAAAGTGACGGATTAAGAAATTGACTGCCCCTTGATGATCAAAGTGCCAGTCTGCTCTTTCTATGATGCTGATCTGCTTTTCTTGTTTTAGAGCCTCCACCAAGGATCCCTGATGACTCACACATTTTTTAGAAACGATCATCTCTTTTGGATCTAGAAGGGATAGTTCATCAAAAAGGGATGTGGTATTGTCAAACTCATACACTCGCAATTCAGCGGTTGTAAGGTCCAAGACTGTAAGGCCGAGGGTCTTGTTAATTTGATGCAGGCTTGCTAGGAAGTTATTAGATTTATCAGCAAGAAGGGTTGAATTGACGAGACTGCCGGGTGTAATCAACCGAACGATTTCTCTTTTAACGATCCCTTTAACATTTTTTGGATCTTCCATTTGTTCTGCAATTGCTACTCGATACCCTTTGCTAACCAATCGATCTATATACGTTTCTGCAGTATGGGCAGGTATTCCAGCCATCGGGATCGTTTGTCGTTTTGTAAGTGTCAGATCGAGTTCTTTTGATAAAATAAGAGCATCGTCATAAAAGGCTTCATAAAAATCACCAAGACGAAAGAGGAGCAAAGCATCCACTGCTTTATTTTTGCAGTCGTGCCATTGTAACATCATAGGTGAAATTTTATTTTCAGTAGAGATTTCCATCGCCTTGGCTCCTTGCTTTATCCGGATGCTAATTATGTCGAAGAGATCGAGGGTAAAGCAAGAGAAAATTCACCGATTAAAAAAAGCGATTCCACCATTTTTCTTTTTTTTCTATTAAAGAAGAAGCTGCCTGTGTTTCTGTAACAGAGCAGTAGCTGTTGGCTTTTTTTAATTGCTCATTCTGTCCAGCTAAGGCGTCTGTAAAAGATTTTTGGACAGCAGGATTTGTATGAATAGCTGAGTGGATAGGACTTGGAGACTTGCACTCCTGATGGACCTCGGTAATGACTTTTTGCACTTGATTGCGGCAGCTTTGACACCAACCGATCATCAGTTGCAGATCTTCATCCAGCTTGCTCAGCTGCCCGATTAAATCGTCTACCTTGTGTTCAGGCTGCTTATTTTGCAGACGTGAAGGGGGGCTGGATGCTTGTTGTACTTCTAATTTGACATGAAAGACTTTGATTAAAAGGGGGATCATCACATTTTTAACAGTCTCTCTTAACATAGCAAGACCTGGATCTGCTAGAGGGCCTACATAATTGCTTCTGCTATCTGATGTGGCCTCTACCTTTCTTTCTGTATCGTTTGTTTGCTCTATCATACAATCCAGCCCCTGTCTTCTAAAATTTCTAACTCTAATTCAGCAAATCCTTTTTTTAAAGGATTTTTCATTTATTTTTTACAAATTCTTTACAAAGCATATGTGTTATCAGGAAAACCGTTGACCCCAGCTACCCCCACAAGGTATAAATGGAAGGATCATCACCTTACCAAAAACACCCATGGTCTTGTATTCTAAAGAGAGTTTAGATCTGTTAAGAGATAGAGTGAATTTACTCGAGGTCGTCTCCTCACATATTCCTATGCAAAAATCAGGAGCCTCCTTTAAAGCCTGCTGCCCTTTTCACGATGAAAAAACCCCTTCTTTTATGCTGCAAAAAGCAGATACTCACTATCATTGCTTTGGTTGCGGAGCTCATGGTGATGCAATCGCATTTTTGATGGGATATCTTAAGATGAGTTTTGTCGACGCCATTGAAAGCCTTGCAGAAAGATTTCAGGTAAGGCTTGAAAAAGTTGACAGTCAAGAGATAGATGTGGGCCCAAGCAAACCTCAGCTTAAAAATGCTTTAGAAAAAGCATGTAGGTACTACCATTTTTTTCTACTCCACACCGAAGAAGGTCAGCAAGCTCTGGCTTATCTATACGACAGGGGAATCGATCTTGCCTTTATTCGCCGATTTCATATCGGATATGCGTTAAAACATTCCCACGCTCTTTTAGATCTTTTGCGCTCTGAAGGTGTTTCAGAAGAAGTACTAATTGCAGCCGGTTTAATTTCCGTATCAGCTAATGGATGGAAAAGGGACTTTTTTCAAGAAAGGATTACTTTCCCGATAAGAGATGCTATGGGAGCGGTGATTGGTTTTTCTGCGAGAAAATTTAGAGAAGAGACCTTCGGTGGTAAGTATATCAATACCCAAGAAACCCCTCTGTTTAAAAAATCACAGGTCCTGTTTGGACTCAGTTACTGCAGACAAACGATTGCAAAACAAAGAAAAGCTTTGATTGTAGAAGGGCAAATTGATGCTCTGCGCCTGATCCACAGCGGCTTTACCTATGCGGTCGCAGGGCAGGGGACAGCCTTTGGTGAAGGGCATGTCAAAGAGCTTTTAGCACTTGGAGTCAATCACGTTTTTTTAGCTTTAGATGCAGATAAGGCAGGACAGCTAGCAGCGGTAAAGATAGGAGACCTTTTTCAACACCAAGGTGTAGATGTATCGGTGGTTCAAATGGATGAGGGGAGTGATCCAGATTCTTTCTTAAAAGAACAGGGCAGTGATGCGTTTGAGAAACTCCTAGAAAAAGCCCACTCTTATTTGCAGTTTGCTTATGACTATTTAATCGGTTCAGGTCCTGTCAGCCCCTCGAAAAAAAATGAAATTGTAGAACAGCTTGTCGCGCAAATAAAAAAATGGGCCCATCCTGTTCATGTCCACGAAAGCCTGCGGCGTCTTGCAACTATTGCAGGGATACCAGAGACAATGCTTGGTATGAGCGCCTATGTGGCTGGAGGATTTATCAGGCGCAATGATTCTGTTTCTAAATTGCTCATAGATCCCAATAAGATCTTAGAAACAGATCTATTAAGATGGATGTTGCTCCCCTCTGATAATCAGGGTGAGTGTCTGCGCCTTGCAGCTGGAAATATTGTCTCTGAGCATCTCAAGAGCCCAAGTTGTAGAGGGGTTTATGACGCTGTCATGTCTTTGAAAAGTCAAGGCTTACCTATCGACTTCCTCTCTTTAGGCTCTATTTTGCAGACAGAAGAAGAGGCAGGGGTTGTATCTGATTTAATGCAGAAAAAAATTAACCTTCAAAAAAACGTTGAGGGGATTAAAGAGTCTATTCTAAAAATCTTAACCAGAGAGTGGATGGAAGAGCGAGAGTCTATTAAAGTGCAGATTCAAAATAATAACGGCTCGGATGATGAAGTCCTGCTTCTTGCTAAACGATTTGATGAGCTCAAAAAAAACCAACCCTCATTTCTTGTCTAATTTATGACTTAAGAAACGATAAGCATTTTTGTAAGCAATTTTTTCTAGGATTTTCTCGTCTAGAGACAGTTCCTCTTTTAGAATATCAAAAAAATGGGGATAACAAGATGAATTGCCAAGCTCTTGATAAAAACAGTCAGCGCTGTTGTATTTTTGTTTGATATAGACAGGATCTGCATCTTCGAAGAAATCGGCTCCACAACATAATAGATCTTCCGCGCCAAGAGATAGAGCATGATGAATATGGTAGCTTAGCGCCCTTGGAGTTTTCCCTCCTGAAAAATGACGGAAAAAATTAACGCCAATCAATCCATTACGCTCGATTAGTTCTTTGATTAGCTCATCAGGTAAATTACGAGCCATAGGAGTGATGGCGCGCATATTAGAATGGCTTGCAAGCACTGGCAGGGTCATATTGTTTTTGTGCATTAGATTGAAAATATCATAGGCTAGATAATCACTTGCATGGCTAATATCGACAGGGATCTGCCTTTCATTCATCCATTCGAGCAGTTGTTTCCCATCTTCTTTTAAACCTATAGAGCTTCCAATACCCCCTCCATAACGGTTTTCCCCATCCCACGTCAGGCTGATATAGGCAATAGATCCAAGCTGCTGTCGAAACTTGTCGAGTTCTTTTAAAGCAAATGCAATAGAATCTGTGTTTGAGCAAAAGCCTGCTGCATTTTCAAAAGCTGGCATAATATGGATCAGAGAAGGGTCCCGATCCTCATTAAGAAGAGGGATGTCTTTGGGCTGAATGTATTTTTTATAATCTTGCTCAAGCCTTAAGAAACTTTGTATCTGCTTTCTGCATTTGAGCGGGGCATCTGATGTGTTAGATACATAGATCGCCAGAACCTGCAAAATGACTCCACCTTGTTGCATCAACGGCAGGCTCGCTCTTGACTCTGAATCGCAAGGGGACCTACCTCTACCATCATTGAGATAGGAGAGTAGGTCGCAGTGCATATCGATAATGGGATAGCGCATAAAAAGCTGAGGTTCTTTATTTAGGCGTTTGTCGAAGTTGTTTATAAAAGGAGTTGAGGTCTACCTTCAATGCTTTTAAGTTAGCTTGATCTAAATACATCATATGCCCCCCTGGATAGAATTTGCTCACTACATTTTTTTGTAGTGCTGGGTTTAGCTGCATATGCTCGATGGTATACTCTGTAGCCAGGTATGGTGTTGCTAGATCAAACAGACCACTTGCTACAAAAACCTGTAAGGAAGGGTTTTGTGTCATCGTATCATGAAGGTCGAGCGCTAAGTTGAGATGAAGGTTGCTGCCGTGCTTGAAGTCCCAAGGAAATACATCGACAAGAATTTTATATTCCCGATCTGTCTTAAAGGCCAGCTCTGTTTTTAGGTAATCGTTAAACAAGCTCGTATAGGCTAGCATCAGTTGTTCGATACTTGGATCGTAGCTGGCTGTACCAGAGCAAGGGATAAGATCATACCCTTTGATTCGAGCATCAAATCTGCCAATCAACTCAGATGATGATCGCAGTAGCTCTTTACTAAAGCTGCTGACATTAAAACGCATATCGCATCGCTCTATAAATTCTTTCGATAGACCTGTGTAGCCCATCAGTTTTTGGATGATCTGCTCTTTTTTTGTAGGATCGATTTTACACCCTTGCATAAGGGCGAGGGTGTACTCTGTCGTAGCAAAAATATTGACCTCTGACAAGAACTGATCCAGGGATAGCTTAGTATTGGCTTTTTTATGGAACCATGCAGCTGCTGCAAAACTCGGCAAAGACAGGGCGCAAGCTAAATCATTGCCGCTATAGCGGCTTGATAAACTTAGCGTCTGCCAATCTAAGACAGAAGAGATGAGTAAGATCCCATCTAATGACATAAATAAATTGTCTTGTAAATAGCTGGCAAGACCTGCAGCTCTTGTCGTCCCATAGCTTTCTCCTGCCAGGAGCTTAGGTGAGCGCCATCTTCCATTTTTTGTGACGTAGAGCCTGATGAACTCGGCAATCGATTCTATGTCACTATCAAGAGTGAAAAACTCTTTTGGGTCTTGTCCTGTTGTAGCTGTACTTAAACCGGTGGCTACCGGATCGATAAACACAAGGTCTGTTAGATCTAGAAGAGACGATTCATTGACTTTGGTAGAATATGGGATCACAGGCAGACCCCGATCATTGCACATCACTGTTTGAGGGCCGAAAGCTCCCATATGCAGCCATACAGAAGAAGATCCAGGTCCCCCGTTAAAGCAAAAGGTAATGGGTCGCTCAGAAAGATTCTGGTCTGAAGATTTAGTATATGCAACATAAAAGATGTGTGCTTTAGCCTGATCTTTTTCATCTTGCAGGGTCAGTTTTCCAGCTGTGGCCGTGTATGGTATTGTCACCCCATTAATACTGATCGAATGGGAAGATTGAACCTCTTCAGAAGACAAAGAGGGTGATGCAGGTTGGTTTGTTTCTTTTGTAATTGGCGTATCTATGGCAAGGGCGTAACTTCCAAATAGACATGCATAAGCACAAGAATACAGAACAGATGAGAATAGGATTCGCATAAAAACAACCTTTTTTAACAGGAAAGAATAAAAATGCAAGATAGCATAAGTTATTCAGATGAAACAATAGGTTTTTCTCCCTTAAAAAGGGGAGAAGAAAAACCCTTGTGCATCGTAAGCGGTAAGCGAGCCCATCTTGTTTGGGGTATTGATGATAAAAGCCATGTTGTCATAGGCACCAAGTTTCAGCCAAGAAAAAAGATGGTGAGTAATCAAGGAAAAAATGGAAATTAAGAACTCGAAAGTTGGCTTATTAACCATCTGACTTCTGGCATAGAGATTAAATTTCATGAGGGACTAATTAGACCTCTTGCGTAATTAATTTTTTTGGTATGCTGCCTGCCTTTCCAAAGGAAAGGACATGAATAAATACGAAGAGCTTAAACAATTGCCGCCACCGCAATTTAGAAGATTAACGGGGGTAAAACAAGAGACTTTTTCTGAGATGG